>JANMCB010000511.1:0-22667 GCA_031360805.1 Rhodoferax sp. | reverse complement strand
GTCAAGCTCGGCCAGCCCGTGCCCACGCTCTCGGGTGGCGAGTCGCAGCGCCTCAAACTGGCGGGCTTTCTTGCACAGGCCGCCAAAGCCGCGACCTCCAGCCGACAGTCCATCGCCACGCGCGGCACGCTTTTCATGTTTGATGAGCCAACCACCGGCCTGCATTTTGATGACATCGCCAAGCTCATGCGCGCCATGCGCAAGCTGCTCGATGCGGGGCATTCGCTGATCGTGATCGAACACAACCTGGACGTGATTCGCGCCAGTGACTGGTTGGTTGACCTCGGGCCAGAAGGCGGCGATGCAGGCGGCGAAGTGGTGGCAGTCGGCACGCCGGACGATGTCAAACTGCATCTGACATCGCACACCGGCAAAGCCTTGCGCGAGTACGAGCAGACATTGGGGGTGGGGTCGCACGTCGTCCAGGAGCCAAGAAAGAATTGGGGTCAGACCCCAATTTCTACCCCAGCTGCCGACTCCATCCAGATCATCAACGCCAAAGAGCACAATCTCAAATCCTTGAGCGTCAACATCCCGCGCGGCAAATTTAACGTGATCACTGGTGTGAGCGGGTCCGGCAAATCCACGCTGGCTTTCGACATTCTGTTCAACGAAGGCCAGCGTCGCTACCTGGAGTCGCTCAACGCCTATGCACGCAGCATCGTTCAACCTGCCGGTCGGCCCGAGGTGGACGCGGTCTATGGCATTCCGCCTACTGTGGCCATCGAGCAGCGCCTGTCGCGCGGTGGCCGCAAATCTACTGTGGGCACCACCACCGAGGTTTGGCATTTCCTGCGCCTGCTGTACGTCAAATTGGGCACCCAGCACTGCATAAATGACGGAGCGGCAGTCGCGCCGCAAACGCCTGATTCCATCGCCGCGCAATTGCTGAAAAACTTTCGGGGCCAGCACATTGGCCTTTTGAGCCCGCTCGTGGTGAACCGCAAGGGCGTCTATACAGAGCTGGCCGATTGGGCCAGGCCCCGTGGTTTTACGCACCTGCGGGTTGACGGCAACTTTTTGCCAACAACGGGTTTCCCGCGCATCGACCGCTTCAAGGAGCACACGATTGAGCTGCCGGTGGCGAGTTTTGACGTGCTGGCTGAACGTGAGTCACACCTGCGCGAGGCACTGGCCAGCGCATTGGTGCATGGTAAAGGTGTGGTCCATGTTCTAAGCGACCTGGGTGGTCTGCGCACGGCAATGCAGGCGGGCGAGCCCACCGACAGGATCGGAAAGCTCGATGCCTTCTCCACCAAGCGCGCTTGCCCGGTGTGCAGCACCAGCTATGCCGAGCTGGACCCGCGCTTGTTCAGCTACAACAGCAAGCACGGTTGGTGCCCGGACTGCGTTGGCACGGGGGTGAAGCTCACCAAGGAGCAGAGAAAGGTGTTCGACGATTCCATCAAGGACGATGACAACAAGGGGCGCGAACAAACCTTTGCCGAGCCTGAGGTCGAAGACCTGATCGATGCTGCATGCCCGACCTGTCAGGGCACACGGTTGAACGCTGTAGCCCGCGCGGTGAAATTTGCAAATGTGGGTATCACAGACATTGCCCGCTTGAGCGTCTCAGATATCCGCAAATGGGTGGAGTCCCTGCAAATCGCGGGCGGTGACGGTCACCGGCTGAGCCAACGAGAAACCGACATAGCCCGAGACTTGATTCCAGAGATCAAAAGTCGCCTGGCCTTTCTGGAGGAAGTTGGGTTGGGCTACCTGACACTCGACCGGGGCGCGCCCACGCTAAGTGGCGGTGAGGCGCAGCGCATCCGGCTGGCGGCGCAGCTCGGCAGCAATCTGCAAGGTGTGTGCTACGTGCTGGACGAGCCCACCATCGGCCTGCACGCACGCGACAACGCTATTCTTCTCAAAGCGCTGCAATCACTTAGCGACAAAGGCAACACCCTGGTCGTTGTCGAGCACGATGTGGACACCATTCGCCACGCTGAGCACATCATCGACATTGGCCCCAGCGCCGGCAAACGTGGTGGCCGCCTGGTGGCCGAAGGCTCGGTGGCCGATATTCAGAACGCCGCAGATTCACAGACTGGCAAATACCTGCTGCACGCCATGAAGCACCCTGTTCAAGCCAGAAGAGCCGTGCTTTCACTGGCTTCAGATGGTGAATCACCACTGTGGCTCAAGGTTTCAGCAGCGACTCTTCACAACCTCCAATCCGTGAACGCAAACGTCCCCCTGCAACGCCTCGTCGCCATCACCGGCGTCAGCGGCTCCGGCAAATCAACGCTTGCGCGTGATGTCCTGCTGGCCAACGTTCAAACCGTCGTCCAAAAACGCAGCACCAAAGCAGGCCGTGATGCCATGGCAGCAGGAGAAAAAATACCGTGGATCGGTTGCAAAGAAGTCACGGGATTTGAAACTGTGGACCGTGTGCTCGAAGTTGACCAAACGCCGATCGGCAAAACCCCTCGCAGTTGCCCCGCGACTTATATCGGCTTTTGGGACACCATTCGCAAACTGTTTGCTGACACGCTGGAAGCCAAGGCGCGCGGCTACGCTGCAAACCGGTTCAGCTTCAATACGGGTGAAGGTCGCTGTCCGGGTTGCGAAGGTCAGGGCATACGGACCATCGCCATGAGCTTTCTGCCGGATGTCAAGGTGCTGTGCGAAACCTGCCGGGGCGCACGCTTCAACCCCGAGACCTTGGCAGTGACCTGGCGCGGTAAGAATATTGGCGACGTGCTGCAGATGGAGGTCGATGAAGCAGTCAACTTCTTTGCCGCCCAGCCTAATATCAGCCACCCGGTGCAACTGCTCAAGGATGTCGGCCTGGGTTACTTGACGTTGGGCCAGCCATCGCCGACTTTGAGCGGTGGCGAGGCGCAGCGCATCAAACTGGTCACAGAACTTGGCAAAGTGCGCGACGATATTACGCGTCGTGGCCAGAAGCCACCGCATACGTTGTATGTTCTGGACGAGCCGACGGTCGGTCTGCACATGGCGGATGTCGAAAAGCTCATCAAGGTGCTGCACCGCCTGGTGGATGGTGGCCACAGTGTGGTGGTGATTGAGCACGACCTGGACGTGATTGCCGAAGCCGACTGGGTGATTGACCTCGGCCCGGATGGCGGTAACGCGGGCGGGCAGATTGTGGCTGCCGCGACGCCTGAAACGGTGGTGGCGCTGGCCACGCACACCGGCAATGCGCTGCGGTCGGTGTTGGCGCGATAAGTAAGGCTTTCTGGCATTGGAGCCCAATCCTTTCAATATTTACTACAAATGTGGTAAATAACGCCGAAAACACCGTCGCGCAGTTAAAAAGGCGGTAAAATTGGCCCCTAGCCCTCGTATTATATAAATTGTTAGCTATGTTAAATATAGCAATTTGCGCAAGCTTTGAAAACTGTCATGAGGCTGGCGGTTAGCCTTTTCGGCGCATGAAGGCCTGCATGTAATGTTGTGGTTCGCCCGTTGTGAAAGCGCGGCCAAATTCGGGCACTGTGGCCTCGATGGCCTGATCCGGTGGCAAACTTTGCCAGGAACGGAGCAACTTCTTTTGCTGGGCTAGCACTGCCGGGCCAAAGCCGGCAAGTCTGGCCGCCAGTGCGTTGATGTGAGTGTCAAGCTGATCTGCTTCACACACTTCATGCACCAGCGCCCAATTGAGCGCAGTGGCGGCGTCGATGGTTTCACCGGTCATCAGCAGCCACGTGGCGCGCGCGTGGCCAATCAGCAGCGGCAGCAGCACGGCGTGAATTACGCTTGGGATGCCGACCGCGACTTCGGGCATGCCGTAGCGCGCATCCGCGCCGCTCATGCGCAGGTCGCACGCTAGCGCCACTTCCAGCCCGCCACCCAAAGTCCAGCCGCGCAGCCGTGCAATCACCGGGGCGGGGAAGCTTCGCACCGCTTCACACAGATTTTTAAGGCGTGTGATGAATGCCTCGGCTGTGGCTGGTGTCAATGCTGACATTTCGTGGATCTCGGCACCGCCAATGAAGGCCTTGTCGCCCGTTCCACGCAGGATGAGAACCCGCACGTCGCCCTGTGCTTGCAAGGTGCCAATTGCAGCCGTCAGCTCCAGAATCGCGGGCGTGCCGACAATGTTCAGTGCTTTGGCATTGCGCAGCGTCAAAGTAGCAATGCCGCTTGCGTCCAAGGTGGCCGTTGCGTGGTGGGTGTCGACGAGCAATTTCATGGCTGAAGTATCGCAGTTCGGTTGCTGAGCAGGGGGTGCCGGATCAATGAAAGTCGCGGCTTGCCGTGCCGAGGCGGCCCAGCAATGGGGTCAGGTTGACCAGGCGCTGGGCGATCAGGTGGCGCACCTCGCCGCCGCCTGAACCGGCGATGCCATCATCACGCTGCCAGGTGCCATACACCGCCATCAGCCTCGATTTGAGCAGCTCGGAGCGTTGCTCCTCGCGCAGGCTTTTCCAGACGATCACGTTGACATTGCCGGTTTCATCTTCCAGCGTGACAAAGACCACGCCTTTGGCGGTCTGTGGTTGCTGGCGCATGGTGACAATGCCACAAGCTCTGACCCAACGCCCGTTGGGCAGGTGGTGAAGTTGTGCAGAAGTGAGTAAACCCATTTTGGCCAATTGGGGGCGCAGAATTGCCAACGGATGCCTGCGTAGCGTAAGGCCCGTGGCTGCGTAATCGAAGACCACTTCCTCACCTTCTGAGGCACCAGGCAGTTCCAGAAAGTCTTCGTCCACGGGCACACCGACCAGCAAGGGCGGCGATGCCTGCAATGCCGAGGCACTCCAGACCTGCTGGCGGCGATGCCCGGACAGGGCGGCCAGTGCATCTGCACTGGCCAGAGCCTTGAGGTCGCCGGCATCCATTTCGGCGCGCAAGGCCATGTCTTCGGTGCTGGCAAAGGGTGAAAAAAGGCGTGCTGCAATGATGCGTTGGGCAGCGGATTCTTTCAGGCCGGCGACCAGGCGAAGGCCCAAGCGGACGGCTTGCTGCCTTGCCGCGTCGGCTTCGGCCTCCAGCCCACAATCCCAAGCGGACGCCATCACATCGACTGGCAGCACGCGGATGCCGTGGCGCTTTGCATCCTGCACGAGTTGCGACGCGGAATAAAACCCCAAGGGTTGCGAGTTCAGCATGGCGGTCAGAAAACACGCGGGTTCGTGGTGCTTCAACCAGCAGCTCACGTAGGTGATCAGGGCAAAACTGGCGGCGTGGCTTTCAGGGAAACCGTATTCACCGAAGCCTTCAATCTGTTTGAAAATGCTTTCTGCAAACTCGGTGGTGTAGCCGCGCTCAACCATGCCATTGACCAGACGGTCGTGAAACTTGTGCACACCCCCTTTGTGTTTCCAGGCGGCCATGGAGCGGCGCAAACTGTCTGACTCGCCCGGGCTGAAGCCTGCAGCCAACATGGCAATCTGCATCACCTGTTCCTGAAAAATGGGCACGCCCAGTGTGCGTTTCAGGGCCTCTTCAAGCGCCGGGCTGGGGTAGATCACATTGTTGGGGTCTTTGCGCGCGTTCAGGTAGGGGTGAACCATGCCGCCTTGAATCGGGCCGGGGCGTACGATGGCCACTTCAATCACCAGATCGTAAAACGTCCGCGGGCGAAGGCGCGGCAACATGCTCATCTGGGCCCGACTTTCAATCTGGAACACGCCTACAGTGTCTGCCCGGCAGATCATGTCGTAAGTGGCCGGGTCTTCGGCGGGAACGTCCTGCATTTCAAAGGGGTAGCCGCGCTGGGCACTGATCAAATCAAGGCAGCGGCGAATGGCGCTGAGCATGCCCAAGGCCAGCACGTCGACCTTGAGCAGGCCCATGGCGTCAAGATCGTCTTTGTCCCACTGGATGATGCTGCGGTCCGGCATGGCCGCGTTTTCAACCGGTACCAAGCGCGTCAGTTTGCCCTGTGTCAGAACAAAACCGCCCACGTGCTGGCTCAAATGGCGTGGTGCGCCCAGCAACTGGTTGGTAAGCTGCAGCCATTGGCGGATTGAATCATGTCCGGACGCGCCAAGCGGTGGCAACCCCGCGTCCTGGAGTTGCCTGGCAAGTTGCTCTTCCTGCAACAAACCGCCATCAAACCAGTGATGGTCTTTGGCCACCACATCAATCAGGGCGGCGTCAATGCCAAGCGCCATGCCGACGTCGCGGATAGCGCTGCGTGGGCGATACGTGACAACAGTGGCGGCAATGGCGGCGCGGTCACGTCCATATTTTGAATAAATATACTGGATCACCTCTTCACGGCGCTGGTGCTCAAAATCGACGTCGATGTCTGGTGGCTCGTTGCGTTCGCGGCTGATGAAGCGCTCAAACAGCATGTTCATGCGTGATGGGTCAACCTCCGTCACACCCAGGCAATAGCACACCGCTGAATTGGCTGCCGAGCCACGTCCTTGGCACAAAATGTGGCGTCGGCGGGCAAAGGCGACGATGTCGTGCACTGTTAAAAAATACATCTCATAGTTCAGCGCCGAGATCAATTCCAGCTCATGCTCTAGCTGCAGTTGCACGGGTGCAGCAATACCGTTCGGGTAGCGACTTTTGGCACCTGCAAAAGTGAAATGGTGCAGCGTTTGCGCGGGTGTCATGCCCGGCAGGACGGTTTCCATCGGGTATTGGTACCGCAATTCGTCAAGGCTGAAGTTACAGCGCGCACTCACCGTGAGGGTGTTGGCGAGCATTTCGGGCGAGTATCCTTGAGCCAGGCGCTCCCTGGAACGCAAGTGCGCCTCAGCATTGGGTTGCAGCTCAAGCCCGCATTCAGACACAGGTTTTCCCAAACGCACCGCGGTGATCGCATCAAGGAGCGGTTTGCGAGAGCGAACATGCATGAGAACGTTGCCCGCTGCCAACAGTGGAACGCCCGACAGGGTAGAAATGCGCTCAAGCGTGTGCTGCCAAAGGCGATCGCCCAAACCATGCGGCAACTCCAGAACCAGCCACAAACTTGAACCAAATAGGCTCTTGACCTTGTTGCAACCAGAAAATAGGGCTTCGAAATTGAAGGCGCCTTTGCCAGCCCTTTGCGGAATCAGTAAAATTTCACAATTGCTTAACTGCGAAAAGTCGCTCGATTCCCAACTTACTTCATAGCTTCCTTTCGCTGCTGCACAACGCGCAGCCGTGATGAACTCGCACAGATTGCCCCAGCCATTCAGGTCGCGTGCCAGTGCCACCAGTTTGAAACCGCCGCCCTGTGCAGTTGCAGGCAGCGAAAACTCGGCACCAAACAAGAGTTTCAACCCCAGCTTTTTCGCCTCAAGGTGGGCGCGAACCACGCCAGCTACTGAGCACTCGTCAGTGATCGCCAACGCCGAGTAGCCCAAAGCCCAGGCTCGGGTGACTAACTCTTCAGGGTGCGAGGCGCCTCTTTGAAAGCTGAAATTCGAGAGGCAATGCAGCTCAGCGTAATGGGGTGCATGGCTGGAAATGGTCGATTCCACAGCAAGGGAAAACCAAACGCCCTTCGGCTAGAGGGTAGGTTTGGGTTTGCGAAGAGTTTTGATGCTGTTATTATATACAGTATTTTGTTGCGCCAATATCCGACTCCAAAGGCCTCTAGCCTAAGACCTAAATAGATTGCCTTTCATCAGTTACAAGCCATCGCACAATCAACGACGACTACACAAAATATCCGCGCAAACGAAAAAAAGTCCGCCGAAGCGGACTTTTTTGTTGTAAAGAATGTCGACAGTAATAACTGCCGCAAATTAGACGCTGGTTTTGCGGCGGCGAACTGCAGCCAGACCCAACAAACCAAGGCCCAGGAGAGCAATCGAACCTGGCTCAGGGATCACTTGCGGGCGGCTGGTGATGCTGAAGCCAAATTGCGCAATGTTCTTCACGCCTTCTTGAGTGATGAACCCGATGCAACCATTTGCTACACCCGCAGCAGCGCAGGCTGCGTTGGACAGTGGGCCAAGGCTGCCACTGGTGGTGAACTGGTTCACCGTGTAGATATTGCCGTCATAGAGAAAGTCTTGTGAAAGACTTGGAATGTCCAATACGAAAATATCGTCGCAAACGCTGATCGAACCCGTAAAGCAGCTACCGGTTGAGTTTGGCGTCTCGATGAAAGTGATGCCAAAGCCCACGCTGAAAGCTGGGAAAGGAGGCAAATTGCTAGGCAGATTCGGATTCAGGATCAAATTGGAGGTCAACCGGGTTGCCTTCAAGGTGCTGAAGGAGCTGTTCAACGTGTTGTTGTAGTGGGCAACCAAGGAGCCGACACCCAGCGGAGTGCCAGTAGCTGGCAACAGCGACAGGTTCGTGTTGACCAAGCCGGTAGATGGTGCGCCAATGGTGCCGCCTTCAATGGCAATAGCACTGCGGGCAATTGCCGGATTTTGATTCTGGATGGTGTAGTCACCCGTGCCACCCCAACTGATCACGTTATTGGTGTTAACTTGACTTCCGTCGCCAGCACCAAAAACAGTACTACCTGTATTCCAGTTGGACTGAACGTTGTAACCCCACTGCGTTACAACCGGACCAGCCTGAACGGCTGTGGCCGAAATCAGCGCTGCGGCTACCGCGATTGCACTAAAAAGCTTTTTCATAATGGATGCTCCTGGCATAGTTGAAAGTTAGACCTAGCAATATAAGCAGATAGTGTGCCAACTGCATTCAGTGTTGATTTAAATGGGGTTTTTAATCTCTGAAGTTTTGGCTGTAAAGAAGTCCGACAAAGTGACGGGGAAATAATCACCCAATATGTGGCTTTATCTATCGATAGCGACCTGGTGATAGCAAATCATGGGGATCCAGGTCTTTACGCAATCGCTCATGAAAAATCCTGGAGTCTTTTTGGAGGGACACCAGGTCAGCCATGGCATCAATGCCAACACGATAAGGAAACCAACCTTTTTCCCGTCCTGTATTTAGCAGCTCTTTGAAACAAGCCCTCGCGGCGGCCACGGCCTCAGGCCGGCTCTTGTCAAACAAAAGCGGAACGGTGCTATCAAACAACCTGTCATTCAGTGTGGTCAGAGTGATAAGTGGCTCCAATCCAAACCTGGGCGCAATCTCCTTGACCATGGTGACATAGCGGCGAAGGTCTGCTGGGCGCATTGGCACCAACGGCGCATACCAAATCAGGCCGCAGCCGTCCCGACCGGGATTCTTCAGCGGCCCCTGTTGTCGCATTGAGTTTCGCCAATAGGCCAAAGGAAGAGCGGTTTCGTTGGGCCGACCGGAGACAAGTTCCAGAGATTTGGCCAAAGTAGCCGTCATGCCTTGTAATCCGCGGCCCAACTTGCCGGGAATGAGGTGGGTCAGCCGCGAAAGTTGTACAGAGCGCTCAGGAGTGACAAATATCAGCCTTGATGCAATGTCTCCCAAGGCGATTTTGATTTCCTGCTGGGCGGCCTTCACAAGTCGTTTGGTGCCATACAGAGTGCCAAATCCGGTCCACGGAAAAACTTGGTAGTGTTTGCCGAGTGCCTCGATCACGTCCTGTGGAATCAGGCCATCGCTGTCCAATTGATTTGCCGGATAGGGCGTTGCCATGCTCAACACTCGATGCTGGTTCATCAGATTGATGGCACCAACCACGCCCGCCGTGCGGGTCATGATCGAACGTATGCGCAAAACGGCAGGTTCCAGCAAGGAATCGTCTTTCAGGCTGAACAGGCACACCTTCACGCACTCCGGCCGGGGAGTCAATACCAGTGTAAGTTGGGTAACTATTCCAAAACCGCTTTGGGTAAAAAGCCCGGTTGAATAGGGACCTATTCCATACCTGAACAGTCTGGCCAACTCACCGGTGCCAGCTTCCTTGAGTGCGGTGCGAAAAAGCGTTCCGTCGGCCAGCACAGCTTCAATATCCGTTACGGCACCAAAGTGGTCTACCTGCGGTGTTACGCCGTAGCCTCGCTCAAGCGCATTCGCGAGCAGGCTGCAAGTGGGGCCTGCGCCGGTCACAGGTACCAGAAAAGCGTGGTTTCCAGCGTCCAAAAAGTCCGCAAGCATGCCTTGCGTCACACCAGGTTCAACTGTCACCACGCCCATTTCGGGGTCAAAATCAATAATCCTCGCCATGCGGGAAAGGTCGACAATGACACAGTCATCCCGTGCTGGAAGCGCGGTGCCATAGCCCCAGTTTTGGCCAGTGCTGATGGGGTAGACCGGAACCCGGTTTCGAGTGGCAATTCTCATGACCTCCGGGAGGCTTGAAGCCTTGTGGACCAGCAAAGCCGCAGGCACATTTCGCTGTGCTCCAGTTGTGTCGCTCGCGTAAGCTTCGGCAGCTTGATTGCCTCTCAGGACATTTGCTTCGCCCAGGAGGGTCTGCCATTGTTGGACGGCACTCGACAAATCCATGCTGGACTCCATTCTTAGATGGTTTGAAAGGCTCAAGGCTCTGAGCACACTGTTTTCAAAACCAGCCAAATATTACATGTCAAAATTGCGCAATGAAAATACTATTGACAGGTGCAGCGGGTTTTATCGGAATGACGGCATCGCTGCGGTTGCTGGCGCGCGGAGACGAGGTAGTCGGGCTGGACAACCTGAATGGCTATTACGACGTGACCCTCAAGCAAAGCCGCCTTGCCCGGCTCACCCCTCATCCAAATTTCCGCTTTGTGAAGCTGGATGTAGGTGACCAAGTCGGCGTTGCGAAGCTGTTTGAGGCGGAAAAATTTGACCGAGTCATTCATCTGGCTGCACAAGCGGGTGTCCGGTACTCGTTGGTGAATCCCCATGCCTACATTGAAAGCAACGTTTTGGGATTTACGAATATCCTGGAGGGCTGTCGGCACACTAACGTTGGGCATTTGGTGTACGCATCAAGTTCAAGTGTCTACGGCGGCAACACAAAAATGCCCTTTTCAGAGCACGACAGTGTGGACCACCCAGTCAGCCTGTATGCGGCGACGAAGAAAGCCAATGAACTGATGGCACACACCTATAGCCACTTGTTCAATATTCCTACTACCGGGTTGAGATTCTTTACGGTTTATGGCCCCTGGGGCCGACCCGATATGGCGCTCTTCCTGTTTACCAAAGCAATCCTGGAGGGACGGCCGATTGATGTTTTCAACTACGGAAACATGCAACGGGACTTTACGTTTGTCGATGATATTGTCGAGGGCGTGATTCGCGTCCTTGACCGACCCGCCACAGCCAACCCGAAATACGAATCGGCCTGCGCAGACCCGGCAACCAGCAACGTTCCGTACCGGGTGTTCAACATCGGAAACAACAATCCCGTGCCATTGTTGGAGTTCATAGCGTGCATCGAAAACGCTTTGGGGAAAAAGGCCGAGAAAAATCTTCTGCCGCTTCAGGATGGCGACGTACCGGCCACTTTTGCCAACACAGATGCCTTGAACGATTGGGTCGGATTTGTACCTGCTACAACGATAGAGGCAGGCATTGGCAAGTTTGTGGCTTGGTATCGACAGTACTATCAGGTCTGAACCCATGCTTGACCGCATGCAACTGGCTTAGCGGAGACGTTTGATCCAGCCCGTAACCCCAGCCTCGCACAAATCCAGTACGCGTTCGAACCCTTGAGCGTTCCCGTAATAGGGGTCAGGCACATCGTTATCGTTTGGGAGGTCATCGAAATCCAGAAAAAGCTTGATTTTTGCCAAAGACTCTGCTGGACAGCTTTCGCGCAGGCTAGCCAGATTGTCCGAGTCCATCGCCAAAATAAAATCAAACTTCTGAAAATCCTCAGCCTCGAATCTGCGTGAACGAATTCTCCCGGTGCTATAGCCGCGGCGCAAAAGTGCCGAGTCGGCTCTGGGATCAGGGCGTTCGCCGATTCGATTGGCATGGGTTCCTGCTGAATCGACGCTGATCTGCCGCGACAGGCCAGCATCCGAAAGCTGCTTTGAAAATACTGCCTGCGCCATGGGAGACCGGCAAATATTCCCCATACAGACAATTAACAAGTTGGTCATTGTTGCAAATTCTATTGTGTGAAATTGTTCCAACTTTGCCGATTAACGCCGTGACCGCATACGCATCATGTTGGAAATTCGGTCAAATGCGTTATATTCGCCCACAGGTCAGGTGAACATTTACTGCGTGCAGATGGGACAAATCATGAGAATTTTAGACACACGTTTTGGCTTTGTCGTCCGTTGGGCGATTTTGGGTTTGTCCGCTGGCCTGGTTGTCGGCTGTGCGAACATGCGAAGCCCAACGTATCCTGCAGCACCAGCCCTCGCGGCGACGACTGACTACAACTATATTGTTGGTCCTGGCGACACCCTGAACATCATTGTTTGGCGCAACCCTGAGTTGTCACTGTCCGTGCCAGTACGTCCGGACGGCAAGCTTTCGACCCCACTGGTTGATGAGCTGGTTGCTCAAGGCAAGACTTCCGTGGAAATTGCGCGGGATGTTGAAAAGGCATTGGCAAAATTTGTGCGGGACCCTGTTGTTACCGTGATAGTTACCAGCTTTGTGGGTCCGTACAGTGAGCAAATCAGGGTTGTAGGCGAGGCGGCCAAGCCACAATTCTTGCCGTACAAGCAGAAAATGACTCTACTTGATGTCATTATCGCGGTCGGTGGGTTGACGGATTTCGCCGACGGAAACTCCGCCACGATTTTCAGGGCGTCCGAGGGGGACAAACGCTACACCGTTCGCATCAAGGACTTGATAAAGCGCGGTGACATTTCTGCCAACGTTGAAATGAAGCCAGGTGACGTTCTTATCATTCCCCAAGGTTGGTTTTAACCTTCCGGCTTGACCTCTCAGTCTGCGTCGGCCCTTAGGCTCGGGTTTAAGTCTGTCCGATTTTCGGCCACTCATTACTTATATATTGCTGCTAAATGGATGAGCTGTTAAATCAATTGTTTTCGATTGCGCGGGGCGTCTGGAAGCACCGTTGGCCCGGGCTGCTGGTGGCTTGGGTGGTCGGCGCTATCGGTGCTGCGGTGGTACTTTGGGTGCCTGACAAATACGAGGCCAGTGCGAGGATTTACGTCGACACTCAATCCATACTGAAACCGCTCATGTCAGGCTTGGCAGTCCAGCCTAACGTCGAACAGCAGGTTGCCATGTTGAGCCGTACGCTGATAAGCCGTCCAAACGTCGAAAAGCTCATTCGCATGGCTGATCTTGATTTGGGTGAAAAGTCAAAAGACCAGCAGGAAGCACTTATCGAGCGGGTCACCAAGACGCTCCAGATCAAGAATACCGGCCGGGACAATCTTTATACCCTCGGTTTTAGGGATTCCAATCCAGACAAGGCCAAGCGAGTCGTTCAGTCTCTGGTTTCAATTTTTGTAGAGTCGAGCCTGGGTGATACCCGCAAGGATTCCGACGTTGCCAAGAAGTTTATCGACGAGCAGATCAAAACCTATGTGGCCAAGCTGGAGGAGGCAGAGGCGCGACTGAAGGAGTTCAAGCTGCGCAATCTTGAACTTCAAACGGCAGACGGCAAAGATATGTCGGGGCGTCTTGGTGAAATTAGCAACCAGCTTAATCAGGCGCGTCTTGAGTTGCGTGAGGCCGAGAACGCGCGTGATGCGGCAAAGAAGCAGCTGGATGCCGAAAAGGCGCAAAACAGCAGTGTTACGTCCAAAAGCCTGCTTCAAGAGTCGGCCGCAGTGGTTTCAACGCCTGAAATTGACTCGCGGATAGGCGAGCAGAAGCGAGGGCTGGATGCGTTACTACAGCGATTTACCGATCAACATCCTGATGTCATCAGCAGCAGAAAACTGATCAAGGACCTTGAAGAGCAGAAGCGCAAAGAGGTGCTGGAGTTACGCAAGGCGGCAATGGCGATTCCACCGCCTGCGACCAATACGAGTAGCTTGGCAATGCAGGAGCTCCAGCGGATGTTTGCAACCTCCGAAGTGCAGGTCGCAGCACTGCGTGCCAGAGTGGGTGAGTACGACGCGCGGTTTGCTCGTGCTAGAGAGCAGATGAAGACCGCGCCGCAAATTGAGACCGAGTTCTCGCAGTTGAATCGTGACTACGCCATCAACAAGAAAAATTATGAAGATCTGGTCGCCAGGCGTGAGTCGGCTTCATTGTCCGGCGATCTTGAAGGCGCATCGGGAATTGCCGACTTTCGGCTCATAGATCCTCCCCGTGTTTCGCCAAAGCCGGTTGCTCCAAATCGGCTGCTTTTGATGCCCCTGGCATTGCTTGCTGCCGTGGTCGCTGGCCTTGCCACTGCATTTGTTGCAAGTCAGCTTCGCGCAGTATTCTTCGACGCGCGAAGCCTGCGCGACTTGGCCGGATTGCCGCTTCTAGGTGTTGTAACTCTGGTTGTGAGCGACTCATTGAGAGACAAGGAAAGGTCGGACATGAGGAAGTTTGTAGCAGCCTCCAGCGGATTGATTGGAGTTTTTATTGCAGGGATCGCCGCCTTGGCGTTTCTTACTGGACGGGTTGGGTGAGTCACTGATGAGTAGTTTGATTGAACAGGCAACACAGCGCCTGGAACAACTTCGCAGGGCGGGCGCGGCAATACCTGATGGTGCGCCAAAGTCGCCACCAGTTCAAGTGCCGCCCCAGGCGTATCAGGACAGGCCAGCCAGTGACGCGGTGCAGGTCTCACAATCTGTATCTCGTCGGGTGGAGATAGACCTGGATGCACTCTCTGCGGCTGGCATCGTCAGTCCAAATGCACCCAGGTCCCAAATTGCCGACCAGTTCCGGGTGATTAAACGGCCCCTGATTCGCAATGCAATGGGTAAAGGAGCCTCCGTAATTGCCAACGGCAATTTGATCATGGTGACCAGTGCACTCGCTGGCGAGGGCAAAAGCTTCACAGCGATAAATTTAGCCCTCAGTATTGCGACCGAACTGGATAACACCGTGATGTTGGTCGATGCAGACGTTGCACGACCTTCGGTTTTGCGGGTACTGGGATTGCCGCCAAGTCCCGGACTGCTTGATCTGGTTCTGGACGAGTCCAAGGATATGTCAAGTGTCTTGCTGAAGACCAATATTGACAAGCTGAGCATATTGCCGAGTGGCCTGCAGCATCAGCGCGCAACCGAACTGTTGGCCAGCGACGCCATGATCCGAATGCTTAGCACCATGGCAACGCGGTATCCAGACCGAATCATCATTTTTGATTCCCCGCCCATACTTTTGACCACTGAAGCTCGGGTGTTGGCAACGCATATGGGTCAAATCGTGATGGTGGTGCGTGCCGAGAGTACCTTGCAGTCAGACGTTCAGCATGCCTTGGCACACATAGAGGCGTGCCCGGTAAAAATGCTTGTGTTGAACCAGGCTAGAACCGCTGCCAAAGGTAGCTATGGTTATGGGTACGGGTACGGAGGGTATGGCTATGGCCACGATCAGCAGATACAGTAAAGCGCTGGATCGAAAGTCATGAGCCCAGATTTGGTTTTTGCGACAACATCCAGGCTGAGGGGGGGGCGGTTCAACTCGCTGGCCGTTTTTATGCTTGCTGCGTGCTCATCTGTTGGTTATGCAATTGCGCAGGAATCTGACTCTGCCTCGGCTGCTGGGCCCAAGCGGGCAATTTCAATCGTACCGCGAATAACTTTTGCAGAGACCCTGACCGACAATGTGCGTCTTACAACCAGTGACCGACGGTCTGAACTGGTTACCGAGATTTCACCTGGGGTACAGATCTCAGGAGAGCGGGGCCGGGTCAGAGGATATTTTGACTATGCGCTAAACGGCAAGTTTTACGCACAAAACACAGCTGGCGCAAGTGTTCAAAATGCGTTGACAGCGTTCGGCACGTTTGAAGCCGTCGATCAATGGGCCTTTGTCGACTTGAATGCCGGGATTTCACAACAGGCGATTTCTGCATTGGGCTCGCCGGCCGTCAGCAGTGCCTCGATCAATGCCAACCAGACAGAAACCGCAACCTTTCGTTTGTCGCCCTATCTTCGCGGGCGGTTTGCCAATATGGTTGACTATGAAACCCGTTACACCCTGTCGACTAACCGGAGTCAATCGGCTATAGCGTCGGATATCACAACGCGGGACGGTTTGATCCGCCTAACAGGCCGAGGCTCTGGCGCCCGGCTTGGCTGGTCGTTGGAAGCGGGCCAGCAAAATACGTCATACAGCGTTGGGCGGACTACAGAATCTGATCGGTTGTCGGGGGCTCTGTCCTATGCAGTCATGCCCCAGTTGAATTTGTCGGCGTCGTTGGGTCAGGAGTCAAACAACTTCACAACGGTTGATAAGCAAAGCAACCCGACTGCTGGATTTGGTGTGTCTTGGACGCCATCAGAAAACACCAGCTTTGCCGCTTCCCGAGATAGTCATTCGTACGGCAATTCTCACAGTGTCAGCTTTCTGCATCGAACCCCCAGGACCTCGTGGCGGTTTAGTGACTCAACCAGTGTTGCTGCCCCTTCGGCACAAAACGGGCTCGCCAATCTGGGGTCAGCGTTTGACATTTACTTTGCCCAATTTGCCAGTGTTGAGCCAGATCCGGTCAAGCGAGCCGTGCTCGTCAGCAATTTTCTGCAAGCCAATGGGATCAATCCGGGCAGCGCAATCATTAGTAACTTTGCAACTTCCGCGGCCTCCCTTCAGCGTAGACAGGATTTGTCCTTCTCGTTGTTCGGCATTCGGGACACGATCACTTTCATTGCGACGCGAGGCGAATCTTCGAGACTTGACACCGTGACGACAGCAGTCGACGACCTGTCGAATTCCGCAGTGATCCGCCAAGTTGGGCTTAGCGTGAGCTATGCACACAAGCTGACGCCAGATTCAGCCTTCAACGTGCTGGCGTCGGCGCAGCAGTCCTCTGATTCGCTGGGGCTGCAAGACAGCAATACGCGCTCCGTCAATTTGAGTTTGTCGACCAGAGTAGGTGCAAAGACAACTGCTGTCATCAGCGCCCGCCGGGTGGTTTTTGACAGCAATGCCAACCCATATACCGAGTCTGCGCTTACCGGCACTCTGAATGTGCAGTTTTGACCCATGTATGAAGCCTTTTATGGGTTGACCGGCAAGCCGTTTCAACTTAACCCAGATCCCAACTTCTATTTCGGCAGCAAGCAACACAGGCGCGCCAAGGCATACCTTGAATACGGGGTTCAGCGCAACGAAGGTTTCATAGTCATCACTGGCGAGGTTGGGGCTGGCAAAACGACCATCGTTCGAGGACTTCTCGAAAGTCTTGACGCCAACGCGGTGGTGGCAGCGAATCTGGTAAGCACCCAGCTGGACGCGGAAGATACGCTGCGCATGGTGGGCGCCGCTTTCGGTGTTGGCGTCAAGGACATTTCAAAGGCTGACCTGCTGATGTCGCTCGAGGCATTTCTGGTGACCCAGATAAGCCAAGGCAAGCGATGTCTGCTGATTGTGGACGAAGCCCAAAATCTTACGCCACGTGCTGTAGAAGAACTGCGGATGCTGTCAAATTTTCAGTTCGGCAAGCAGGCGCTCCTGCAGACTTTTCTGGTTGGGCAGCCCGAGTTTCGAGAGATTCTCCAAAATCCGAACATGCAGCAGTTACGCCAGCGGGTGACAGCGACATGCCATATCGGACCAATGGACAGGGATGAAACCCGGGGATATATCGAGCATCGACTCAAATGCGTTGGATCACAAGGCCGTCCAAGTTTCGACAATGATGCGTTCGATGCCATTCACAAGGCTAGCGGAGGCATTCCCCGGCGCATCAATTCGATTTGCGACCGGTTGCTGCTTCTGGGGTTTCTCGGAGAAAAGACAAATATCAGTGTCGCTGACGTCAATGAAGTCGTGAACGAAATGCACGAGGAATCGGGCGGGTCGACCTACCCGACGATCGTCAGCCCCACCCCCGGATGGGCGCCCGCTGAAAAGCGACAGGCGGAGCTTTCCTACGACGTCGATCTCACCAGTTTGCAACTCGACAACGATATGCTGAATGGTGTTTCCAGAAAAATAGAAGATCTGGGAGCAGAGCGCCACGGTGACCGGTTGATGCGGTTGGAGCGCAGCCTTTTGCGGCTGGAGCGTGTCAACCTGGAAGTTTTGACGATGCTTCAGAAGTTGGTGGTTGCCGTCAAACGGCCGCGAACCGACCCGAATCAAGATGTCAAACCGTGATTTGTTTGGCCCTCACATGACATCAAAAACCTCGCGCACCCACTCACTCACCAACGCCCTGACCATTGATGTTGAAGACTACTTTCAGGTCTCAGCGTTTGCGCCTCACATCGACCGGTTGGATTGGAGCTCGCGCGAATGCCGGGTTGAGCGCAACGTGGGGCGAATTCTCGATATGTTGGCCAGGCGCCAAATCAAGGCGACCTTCTTCACGCTAGGCTGGATTGCCGAGCGATACCCGGCGTTGATTCGTCAAATTGCTGAGCAGGGGCATGAAGTGGCCAGCCATGGCTACGGTCATGAGCGGGCCAGCGATCAGACTGAGGACGCGTTTTATGCCGACATTCATCTGGCAAAGATCATTCTGGAAGATTTGTGTGACGTTGAGGTCAAAGGGTACCGTGCGCCGAGCTTCTCCATCGGCAAAGGGAACTTGTGGGCCTTTGATTGCCTCGAGCGTGCTGGCTATCGGTACAGTTCCAGTGTTTATCCTATCCAGCATGATCACTATGGCATGCCAGATTCGCCGCGCTTCGCCCACCAGGTGCGTCCAGGGCTGATGGAAATTCCGGTGACGACGTTGCGGGTTTTGAGCCGGAATTTACCGTCAAGCGGAGGCGGCTATTTTCGACTGCTTCCCTATGCACTTTCCCGATGGATGCTCAGTCGCGTGAACCACCATGACCGCCAGGCGGGCATCTTCTATTTTCACCCGTGGGAAATCGATGTCGAGCAACCTCGAATCCCTGGAATCAGCAGAAAAACCCAATTTCGGCATTACGTCAATATTTCACGGATGGAAGCCCGCCTTGAGCAATTGCTGGGTGATTTCAATTGGGGCCGGATGGATGAAATATTCCTGACTACTGCGCGGCAAGAGGCCGTTCTTGCCTGACGATCACTTGTTGGTTGTCAAGCGCCTGACGTATGGTGACGCCGCGGCGGCACTGCGGTGGGACCAGTTCGTTTTTAGCGCCGCGGCTGCCACCTTCTTTCACCGTGCCGGATGGCAAAAAGTTATTCGAGATGTGTTTCGGCACGAAACCTATTTTCTTTTCGCACAGCAGGATGGCCAGATCTGTGGCGTGTTGGCGCTGGCACATGTCAATAGCTGGCTTTTTGGAAACTCGTTGATCGGTCTGCCATTCGCTGTGTACGGAGGGGTATTGGCAGCGGACGACGAAGCCGCGCAGGCCCTGGAAAAAGAAGCCAAGAGCATTGCCCAGAAACTCGGAGTGGACCATCTGGAATTGAGGAATGTTGAAAAGCGCCATTCGGACTGGCCCGCGCAAGACCTTTATGTGACCTTTCGAAAAGAGATTTTTGCCGACGAGGAGGCAAATATGCTTGCGATTCCGCGCAAGCAGCGAGCCATGGTTCGCAAAGGAATCAAGAATGCTTTGGTCTCCCATATCGATGGTGATGTCAACCAGTTCTTTGCCCTCTACGCCGACAACGTTCACCGCCATGGAACGCCGGCCATGCCAAAGCGTTACTTCAAGGCTTTGCAGAACGAGTTTGGGGCTGATTGTGAAGTAATGACAGTCAAAAGTGACGATGGTCGCGCCCTCAGCAGCGTCTTGAGCTTCTATTTTCGCGACGAAGTGTTGCCCTATTACGCCGGCGACGATGAATCAGCACGGGATCTGGCCGCGAATGATTTCAAATATTGGGAGCTGATGCGCAGGGCTTGCGGTCGTGGCCTCAAGGTGTTTGATTACGGGAGAAGCAAGAAAGGCACTGGTTCATATGCCTTCAAGAAGAACTGGGGCTTTGAGCCCCAGCAATTGAACTACGAATACTGCCTGTTCAAACGGGATTCAATCCCGCAAAACAATCCTTCCAACGCGAAGTACAAGCTTCTGATTGAAACCTGGCGACGCATGCCTATTGGGCTGGCAAACTGGCTTGGACCGTTCATTGTGCGGAACCTTGGATGAACCCCGCCGCTAACAGTCAGGCCATAACGGGTACGCGGTCACGGGACTGGCAGCACGCAATTGCGGCGCTGCTGGGCCTGGTTGCGGTGATTCTCCTTCTTTACCGTCATACAGCTTGGGGCATGGTTCAAATTTGGGCACGCTCGGAGACCTTTACGCACGGTTTTCTGGTGGTGCCAATTGTCCTTTGGTTGGTGTGGCGAGCCCGCGATACGCTCATTGCGGTCACGCCCCGACCGTCCGGTTGGATACTTGCCCTGCTCGTCGTTGTGGTTCTGGGTTGGCTGATGGGCGACTTGGCTGCCGTCAATGCGGTGACCCAACTGGCGTTTGTGTCCATGCTGGTGTTGGCAGTCCCTGCCGTTCTGGGTGTTTCCATTGCCCGGTTGATCGCATTTCCATTGGCCTTCCTTTACTTTGCGGTCCCCATTGGCGAGGTTTTTCTCCCGCAGTTGATGGAGTGGACCGCCAACTTCACCGTTGTGGCCTTGCGTTTTTCGGGTATCCCGGTTTTTCGGGAAGGCCTTCAATTCGTGATTCCGTCGGGAAACTGGTCGGTGGTGGAGGCGTGCAGCGGCGTGCGGTACTTGATTGCGTCCTTCACCGTGGGGACGCTGTTCGCCTATCTCAATTACCAGTCCAACAAGCGGCGCTTGCTGTTTGTGCTGGTGTCCATCCTGGTGCCCATTGTGGCCAACTGGTTGCGCGCGTACATGATCGTCATGTTGGGTCATTTGTCCGGAAACAAGCTGGCCGTGGGTGTAGACCACCTCATTTACGGCTGGGTATTCTTTGGCATTGTCATCATGCTGATGTTTGCCATCGGCGTGCGCTGGGCCGAACCCGAACCTGTACGGCTGCCCCCGTCATTGGATATGGCACAAATGTCGACGAATGGTCGCGCCAAAAACTTCTCAATTTGGCTTTACGCAGCGTGCTTCGTACTGATAGTGGCGTTGCCGCTGCCCGTCAAATGGAATATTGCCCGAACGGAGCAGGCCGCCGGCGTTTCGCTGTTGCCACCAGATCGCCTTGCGGCGGATTGGCGCGCTATTGAGGCCGAAGCGCCTGCGTTCAGGCCCGCTTACCAAATGCCGATGGCAGAGTTCAACACCCTTTACCAGGGCAAAGACGGCAAGGTCGGGTTGTTTCTCGCGTACTACCGCAACCAGACCTATTCTCAGAAACTGGTCACATCCAACAATGTACTGGTGACCAGCGGAGACCTGCGATGGACCCGGCTTGGCAGTTCCCGCCGCGCGACCGTGTTTGATGGTCATTCCTATGCAGTCCCCACCCTGGACCTGCGCGCAAACGCCGCTGCCGATCAAAACCGTGATGTTCATCTTGTGGTTTGGCAAATTTATTGGATTAACGGTACTTTGACGACCAATGATTACCTTGCCAAAGCCTATAGTGCGGTCTACCGCCTAATTGGCCGTGGCGACGATTCTGCAGTCATCGTGGTTTACACGACAAAAAAGAATGATGAGCGTCCGGACGCGCTTCTTGAATCCTTTTTGGCGGCCAACTATTCGGCCATCAATACATTGCTGGAGAAGGCCCGAAGGGCCAGATAGTGTGATTGGGCAGGGTCGCGATTGTGGCGATCAAAATCAGCATTCGAAATTTGAATTTGTAGATTTGGAGCGATAGAAATGACTGTGGTTGCTGTGATTGGATTGGGGTACGTGGGTTTGCCGCTGGTGGTGGAATTTGGAAAGCATTTACGCACCATCGGCTTTGACATCGCCGTCAACAAGGTCGAGTCATGCCTGAAAGGGGTTGACCCTTCGCGGGAACTCTCGGACGAAGAAATGCGGGCGTCACCGCATGCGGTGTATACGGCCGACCCAAGCCTGCTGGCCGAGGCTGACATCATCATCGTGGCCGTGCCAACACCGGTCGACCAGGCCCATATTCCGGATTTTCGACCCTTGATCGGCTCCAGCACCAGCGTTGGGCGCCACATGAAGAAAGGCGCTATCGTCGTCTATGAATCGACGGTTTATCCGGGCGCCACTGAAGAGGTCTGCATCCCGGTTCTGGAGCGCGAATCCGGTTTTAAATGGAAGCAGGATTTTTTTGTTGGCTACTCGCCCGAGCGTATCAATCCGGGTGACAAGGAACACACGCTCACTAAAATCCTCAAAATCGTGTCGGGTGACACCCCGCAAACACTGGACAAAGTCGCCAAGCTGTACGAAACCATCATCGTTCCGGGCGTGCACCGAGCCTCCAGCATCAAGGCTGCTGAAGCTGCCAAGGTGATCGAAAACACCCAGCGCGATCTGAACATTTCCTTGATGAACGAGCTGTCCATCATTTTCGACAAAATGGGCATTGACACCACTGAGGTTCTGGAAGCGGCTGGCACCAAGTGGAACTTCCTGAAGTTCAAGCCGGGCCTGGTCGGCGGTCACTGCATTGGCGTTGACCCCTATTACCTGACGCACAAGGCAGAGATGCTGGGCTACAACCCGCAGGTGATCCTGGCGGGGCGGCGCATCAACGACGGCATGGGCAAATTCATTGCAGAGCAAACCATCAAGCACATGATCGCCGCAGGCAGCTACATCAAGGGCGCCAAAGTGAATGTACTGGGGCTGACCTTCAAGGAAAACTGCGGCGACTTGCGAAATTCCAAAGTCATTGACATCATCAACGAGCTGAAATCCTACGGCGTCGAAGTCTTTGTGACCGACCCGCAGGCCGAGTCCGACGAGGCAGTCCATGAATACGGCGTGCCGTTGCTGCCATGGG
>JANMCB010000164.1:0-3397 GCA_031360805.1 Rhodoferax sp. | reverse complement strand
GAGTTCAGAAACGCGGCGCTCACGCCGGCTTCGTGCAAGGCGCCCACCTGGTCGTGCATCAGCGCAATCAGGGGTGAGATCACCACCGTAATGCCAAGCCCGGCCTGCTGGCGCGCGATGGCCGGAATCTGGTAGCAAAGCGACTTCCCGCCCCCCGTCGGCATGAGGACGAGGGCGTCGCCGCCCGCCACCATGTGTTCGATGATCTCTTGCTGCGGCCCGCGAAAACGGTCATAGCCAAAAACTTCGCGCAAGATGGCGTGCGCGGGCGACAGCGAGAGTTCAGTCACCCTGTTCATTGCCGAAATTCCGCTTTCTATCTTCTGTTCTCAATTCAAACGCAATCACATCTGTTCCCAGGGCAAGCCTTCAAAGCGCCAGCCATTCACGGTTGACCGGTGAAAGGTGTCGTTCAGGTCACCCTCGAAGCCGTGCAGAATGTTCACCACGTCGGTAAATCCGGCCGCCTCCAAGGCCAGGGCGGCATCCACGGTGCGTTTGCCGCTGCGGCAAATCAGCACGACCGTGCGCGACTTGCTGCCCGCCTCCTGTGTCACCTGGCGCACAAACTCGGCAGGGTCAGGCGTCAGGTCGGGGTATTCGTACCAGGCCAGCGTGTGAACGCCCGGTGGGCGCCCCACATACAAGGATTCAATTTCCATGCGCACATCGACGAACAGTGCCTGTGGCTGTTCCTGCAGCAAAGCCCACGCGGCCTTGGGGAGAAGATTTTTCATGGGCCTATTGTCCAATATCACCGGATCGCAGCCCTATTTTGAGCCTGCGCACCAGGGACGGTTGATCCGGGCTGGCCGCAACACTAAAATTGTGATACATATTGCAACAAAAACCGTTGTCAGCGGTTTGGCTGTCAGAACTCCCTATAGATTCAACGATGCGACCGTCCTTTTTGCGACTACTGGCCATTTGCTTCGCGCTGTGCCTGAGCGCAGGCGCGGCGCATGCCAAGCGCATTGCATTGGTGATGGGCAATGACAACTACTCGCACGTCTCCAAACTGCAAAAGGCAGGCAACGATGCCGTCGCAATGGCCACGGAGCTGCGCGCGGCGGGCTTTGACGTCATTCTGCACAAGGACCTCAACTACCGGGCCATGGTCAGGGCCATGGAATCACTTTACGGCAGCATCACCGGGGGTGACGAGGTGGTTGTGTTCTTTGCCGGGCATGGCGTGCAAATCAGGAATGGCAGTTACCTGCTCCCCACCGACATTGACGCCAACAGCGAATCCGAGGTTGAAAAGACCGCCTACAGCCTGAACGACATCATGGAGCATCTGGGCCAGGCCAAAGCCGCGTTCAGCCTGGTGCTGCTTGACGCCTGTCGCGACAACCCGCTCAAGACCAAGGGGCGCAATGTGGGCGCCGGGCGTGGGTTGAATCCGCCCGACCCACCCAAAGGCCAGATGGTGGTGTACTCGGCCAGCCGGGGGCAGCAGGCACTGGACCGCCTGAGTGACGCGGACAATCACCCCAACAGCGTCTTCACCCGCGAATTCATCTCGCGCATGCGCCGACCGGGCTTGCGTCTTGAAGAACTGGTGCGTGAAATTCAGGACTCCGTCGAGCGTCTCGCCCGAACCGTGAGCCACGACCAGCGCCCGGCCATGTACAACGAAGCGCGGGGCAACTTCTATTTCTTCGCACCGAACGCGCCGGCTGCAGCGCTTGGCGGACCCGCTGGGACTGGGCCTGCCAGCGAAGCGCTGCGCGAAGACAGGTTCTGGGAAGACACCAAGTCCGCCGGTAACCGCGATGGTTTTGAGGCCTACCTGGACCAATACCCCAAGGGGCGCTACGCCAACCTGGCGCGGGCCAACATCAACCGGTTGATCGTAGTGGGCGTTACAGGCGGCCCGAGCGCAGGCAGCGCTGTGACTGCCGCACTTTCAGCGGTTGCACCGTTGGCGACCAGTGCGCCAGCCCCGTCGCCCCCGACGGGTGAAGTGGTGCTCGCCGCGCTGCAACCGGCCGGCCCCACGGTGCGCAAACTTGCCATGCCCAATGGCGACCGGTATGAAGGCGATGCGATTGGCGTGGTTCGCACTGGCAAAGGCGTCTATACCTTTGCCAATGGCGACCGCTACGAAGGCGACCTGGTGGACAACTTCTTTCATGGCAAGGGCACCCAGACCTATGTCAACGGCGACACCTACGCCGGCGACTTTCAGCGCAGCGTCAAAACCGGCCAGGGCACCTACCGCTATGTCAATGGCGACAAGTACGAGGGCGGCTTTCTCAACAATCTGCTGCACGGCAAGGGCCTGCAAACCTACAAGGGCGGCGACACCTACGAGGGCGACTATGAAAACGGCAACAAGCAAGGCCGGGGCATTTACCGCTTTGCCAACGGCGACCGTTTCGAGGGGAATTTTGTTGACAACCTCTTCAATGGCAAAGGCTTGATGGTGTTTGCCAATGGTGACCGCTATGAGGGCGACTTTTTCAACAACGCCAAAAACGGCCGCGGCATTCATTACTTTGCGAGCAAGGACCGCTACGAAGGCACGTTCCAGGCGGGGGTTCAAACCGGCACCGGGACCCACTTTTACGCCAATGGCGATAAATTCGTGGGTCAGTTTGCCAATGGCGTGCGTCACGGCAAGGGGCTTTACAGTTTTGCCAACGGTCAGGCCAAGGCGCAGGAGTTTGAAAACGGCACCGAGAAAAACTAGGAACCGTCTGACGGCCTGAAGTTTCTACAATTGGGGCATGAAGCCGATTCCCGACACCCGCTACACCCGCGCACAGTCCCTGCCCGGTATTTTGGCCAGCCGCATTGCCATTCTGGACGGGGCCATGGGCACCATGATCCAGCGCTTCAAGCTGACCGAGGCCGACTACCGCGGCGAGCGCTTCAAGGCGCACCCCAAAGATGTAAAAAACAACGGCGATTTGCTCAGCCTCACGCGCCCGGACGTGATCCGCGATATTCATGAAGCCTACCTGGCAGCGGGCGCCGACCTGATCGAAACCAACACCTTTGGCGCCACCAGCGTCGCGCAGGCCGACTATGACCTGGCACCCCTGGCGCACGAGATGAATTTAGCCTCGTCCCGAATTGCCCGCGCCGCCTGCGACAAATATTCAACGCCCGACAAGCCCCGGTTTGTTGCAGGCGCCTTGGGGCCCACCCCCAAGACTGCCAGCATCAGCCCCGATGTGAACGACCCCGGCGCACGCAACGTGACGTTTGAGGAGCTGCGCGCCAGCTACTACGAGCAGGTCGCGGGCCTGGTGGAAGGCGGCAGCGACGTACTGCTGATCGAAACCGTTTTTGACACCCTCAACGCCAAAGCCGCCCTGTTTGCCATTGACGAGTACTTTGAGGCGTCGGGCGAGCGCCTGCCACTCATCATCAGTGGCACGGTGACCGA
>JANMCB010000467.1:0-2398 GCA_031360805.1 Rhodoferax sp. | reverse complement strand
ATCAAGCTGTATGTCAAACGCGTCTTCATCATGGACGATGCCGAGGCGCTGCTGCCGGTCTACCTGCGGTTTGTCAAAGGCGTGGTCGATTCGGCCGATTTGCCGCTGAACGTGAGCCGTGAGCTGCTGCAGGAAAGCCGCGATGTGAAGGCCATCCGCGAAGGCTGCACCAAGCGCGTGCTGGGCATGCTGGAGGATTTGGCCAAACATGACAAGGCGCCCGCCACCGCAGGGGCTTCGTCAGGATCAGCCGCAGGGACTGATGGTGCTCTTGGACCCGACGGCGTAACTGACGTGGTCAGCGCCGAAGAAAAGGCTGAGGCAGAAGCCCAACTCGGCAAATACGCCAAGTTCTACGCCGAGTTTGGCGCCGTACTGAAGGAGGGCTTGGGCGAAGACTTCACCAACAAGGAGCGCATCTCCAAGCTGCTGCGCTTTGCTTCCAGCACGACCGACAGCACTTCGGTCAGTTTCGCCGACTACAAAGCACGCATGAAAGAGGGCCAGGAAGCGATTTATTACATCACCGCCGACAACGCCGCGGCCGCCAAAAACAGCCCGCAGCTTGAAGTGTTCAAGAAAAAAGGCATTGAGGTTTTGCTGATGACCGACCGGGTGGACGAGTGGGCGTTGAACTACATTCACGAGTTTGACGGCACGCCGCTTCAATCGGTCGCCAAAGGCGCGGTCGACCTGGGCAAGCTGCAGGACGACACCGAGAAAAAGGCCGCCGAAGAAGCCGCTGAAACCTTCAAGCCGCTGTTGGCCAAGCTCAAGGAAGCCTTGAAAGACAAAGCCGAAGACGTGCGCGTCACCACCCGATTGGTGGACAGCCCTGCCTGCCTGGTGGTGCAGGACCACGGCATGAGCACGCAACTGGCCCGCATGCTCAAACAGGCCGGCCAGTCTGCACCCGAGGTCAAGCCGGTGCTGGAAGTCAACGCCGACCACCCGCTGGTCAAAAAACTCGAAGGCTCGGTGCATTTCAACGACCTGGCGCACATTCTGTTTGACCAGGCGCTGCTGGCTGAAGGTGGCATGCCTGCGGATGCGGCAGCGTATGTCAAGCGGGTGAATGCATTGCTGGTGTGACAGTAGCCCGCTTTTTCACTGCCATAACGGTTTGCACTTCGCTTGCGCCGGGAATCTCCAGCGCTGCGACGCTGGATGGCCAGACCTTTGAGGACAGCCTGCGCCTGGGCAGTGATGACCTCAAACTCAACGGGCTGGGCATCCGTGCAGTGCTGTTTTTCAAGGGCTATGTGGCCGGGCTCTACCTGAAGGACAAGGCCACGACGATGCAGCAGGTGGTCGCCACCGCGGGCGCCAAACGGCTGCAAATGCGCATGTTGCTCAATGCCGGACCCAGCGACTTCAACGAGGCCCTGGTGGCCGGCATCCGCGTCAATGCAACGCCGGCTGAACTGGCTCAGCTCAAAAGCCGCATCACGCAGCTTGAGCAAACCATTTCCGAGATCGGGCGAACGGTGGTGGGTGACGTGATCAACATCGATTACCTGCCTGGGCGCGGCACCAGCCTGACCGTAAACGGCACCCCCAAAGGCAGCCCAATTGAGGGCGCCGATTTCTACCATGCGCTGCTCGGCATCTTTGTCGGCAACCATCCGGTCGACCCGCGCCTGAAACAGGGTCTGCTCGGGCAATAATGCCGAATGAAGAATTCGACAGTGCCGCCCTCTCTGGGCGCAAATGCAACCCTTGAGCCATCTACACCCCCCACGGCGATCCGGGTGCTGGTGGTTGAAGACGACGCGCTGAACCGCTCGATCGTCTGCCGCCTTTTGACGCAGGGCAAGTTTGAACCAGTCACCGCCGTCGATGGCGCGCAGGCCCTGTCACTGGTGTCGCAGTTGCCATTCGATGTGATCCTGATGGACTGGCAGATGCCCGACATGAATGGCCTTGAATGCACCCGCCAGTTGCGCGCCGGACGAAGTGGCGCACAGGGCTTGACCGTGCCCATCGTCGCGTTGACCGCCAACGCCCATGCCGAGGACCGCGCTGCCTGCCTTGCGGCCGGAATGGACGACTTTCTGGCCAAGCCGGTGCAGCGCAACTTGCTCAATGCGGCGGTCACGAAATGGGCAAGGCAGCAACGCACTCCCGGCCACCCCGCCACAACGCCGCCTGAGCCCGCCCGGCCGCCTCAAGGTCAGCCGGCTGGTGCTGACCCGTTTGCATTGGCCTACGATCCCGGCGTTCTGCCTGAGCTGCTGGGAACGGATGGCAGCGACAGGGCGCTTGAGAATCAGGTTCTGGCTGCCTTCACCAAGTCATGGCCACCTACGATGCAGGCCATTCAAGACGCCATTGCCACCGGCGACACTGCGGCACTTCGCCTGCAGGCGCACACCCTGAAATCAACCGCCGCCACCAT
>JANMCB010000464.1:0-5063 GCA_031360805.1 Rhodoferax sp. | reverse complement strand
TCGTAGGGCGCGTGCGCCAGGTCGGCGAGCTGGTCGAAATGCGCTCGCGCCTGAACGGCAAACTGTGGGAACACCTGACCGACGACGAACACCGCCAGTTCCCCGGCGACTATGAAGCGCAAGTCAGCCAAGGCCCGATTGCGCACCACTCGGAGGAGTTTTTGGCGGGAAGTGACTTAGGCATCGTGCAGCTGCGCCGCCTGCTGCAAAAGCAGCTCAAGGCCATTAGTGACGGCAAAGACCCGGCAGGTGTCAGTTTTGACCCCGATGCGCCGCTGGTGAAGTTTTCAGCCGGAAACTTTTTGGTGCCTGGCGCGTAGCCCCCACTTTGGCCCGCTCTCCTTCACGAAGACGCGGGATCGGTTTACAGCTTGCCGGCCTGTGTGATGCCGCCGAAGAACTCTGCGTCGGCCGCAGCCTTGAACGGGCTCGCGCAGCGTTCGATAAAACAGGTCCAAGAGCGCTTTCCAGCCACGATTCGCCGAATCGGAGTCGAAGACAGGGAAATCCGGCACCATCCAGCCGTGGGACGCGCTGGTGTAAATCTCGGCGCGGTAGGGCAGACCCGCCTTGGTCAACGCATCTTCAAGACGCGCAGCCATCGACGCAGGGTAGCTGTCATCGCTGTCGGCACTCGCGATGTAAACCTCGGCAGCCAGCCCGGGCACGAGCAAGTGCGGGCTGGTTGGCGCATCAGTCGCAAGGTTGCCACCGTGGAAGCTGGCAACTGCGGCGAAACGACTGGGGTAGGTTGCCGCCGCAGAGATGGCCATGCCACCACCCATGCAAAAACCTACGGCGCCGATCTTGGCGCCAGCGACGTCCGTGCGTGTGTCGAGATAAGCCAGAAAGGCGCCCGTATCCTCGGCGGACTTGTCGTTTCCGGTGGTCGCCATCAGGGGGCCAAGGATTGCCCCCACGTCGCCCTTGAACACTTCCTTTGGTACCAGCGGCCCGTAGGGCCCATAACGATAGAAAAGGTCTGGCAGCAGAACGAGGTAGCCTGCGTCTGCAAGCCTCGTGGCCATCTCCTGCATGGCCGCCATGTGGCCAGCGACGACGAGTACGCGCCTTCTCGGCGCATCAGTGCGCCGATTTCACCGGGTATGGTGCACGCGGCGGTGGCAAGCACTATGCGGCGGTTGTCGGCATTGGTAAAGCGTCGACGTTTGGCAACTGCAACGACTTCACAGTCGATGCTGGGCGACACTGGCCGCGTCGATACAGGCGCATCTTCAGTCGCCCTGCGGGCTCCTTGCGATGCGCATGTATCGGCAGAATCTCCGGCTGCATGCATCTGTTCCTTGGGTTGTTTGTTGATCCTCTTACCTACCTCTTTGCTTACTAAACTAACAGTGGTAGGTGTAGCAGGTCATTCTGGCACGGGGGGTTGGCTCTTCTTTATCGAGTTCATGTACACCGCAAAATTCTCGCAAGCCAAGGATAGGTGCGCTATCGCACGGACGGCTGCGCAGGGCCGCCACATCCTTGGCGTTGAGCAAATGCCCGTTGGGCCGTTGCGTTGGGTAACTTTCAGCCCCCATGCGCTGAAATGCACAGCTGGGGGTCCTTAACAGTCAAAAAGGACATTGACATGACTGATAAAACTCTACCGCCAACGAAACCCTTGGCGCTGGCGCGAATGCCGACCCTATTTCGGGCACACCGCAACACCGCAAGACGAGGCCTATTTCCGCGATACCGCCCATGCCTTTCTCGTTTGGGCCGTCGCCTCGCTGGCTACAGCTGGCCTGCTCGCATCCGCCATCGGCTCCATCGTTAGCGGTGAGTGCAGGCAGGTGCTTCAGTGGCCCTGCAACTGGGCAACGCGATTAGGAATCGCGCGTGATCGCTCTATCAAACAATGAGCGCACGGATTAATCCTTCGTGTCAGCGTTTCACTTCGTGCTTCTATGGTGAACCGACCCGAGGACGAAATGGTCGGAATTTTATCCAATAACTGTTTGACGGCAGTTCACTAGACGCGACGTTAACAGAACACCATACAAATATGTGCAGTTGCAACTCTGATCAAGGCGGCCGTGGCAAGCCAGACTTAACCATATGGGTGTGTTCATTTCCTCAATTTGAAAGCGGTAAATTCAGAGAGTAAAAGAGTGATAGTTCGATCTTTTCCTGCTAAGTTAAACCAGTATTTCTGACAAGCACGGTAAGCTTTTGCTATGGAACTTGTCATTGCACGCCCCGAAGGCCTTTATTGCCCACCGGGCAACTTTTACATTGACCCCTGGCGGCCCGTAGACCGTGCCGTCATCACCCACGGTCACAGTGATCATTCGCGCCCCGGCAATGGCCATTACCTCACGATGGCGCTGGGCGCACCCATTCTTCGCAAACGGCTGGGTGCTGACATCACGCTCGATACCTTGGCCTACGGCGAAACCATCAACCACCACGGCGTGACCCTGAGCTTGCATCCCGCCGGGCACGTGTTAGGCTCGGCCCAGGTAAGGCTGGAGTACCAAGGCGAAGTGTGGGTGGCCTCGGGCGACTACAAGCTCGACGACGACGGCACGTGTGCGCCGTTTGAGCCGGTGCGCTGCCACACCTTCATCACAGAATCAACCTTTGGCCTGCCAATTTACCGCTGGGTTGCGCAGCCCGAGCTGTTTGCCGATATCAATGCATGGTGGCAAAACAATGCGGCCAATCAGCGCACCAGTGTGCTGTTTTGCTACGCGTTGGGAAAAGCGCAGCGCCTGCTCTCGGGGCTTGACCCCAGCATTGGGCCGATCATTGCGCACGGTGCGATGGCCCCGTTGAACCAGATTTACCGCGAGGCGGGCGTTCGCTTGCCGGCAACACACAGCGCAGCGGAAATTACGGATGTTGCACAACTGCGCCGCAGCATGGTGCTGGCTCCGCCGTCAGCACAGGGCACGCCCTGGATGAAACGTTTTGCTGACTACGCCGATGGCTTTGCTAGCGGGTGGATGCACTTGCGCGGCACCCGGCGCAGGCGTGGTGTTGATCGCGGCTTTGTCATGTCAGACCATGCCGACTGGCCGGGTCTGCAGCAGGCGATTACCGCAACCGGAGCACAGCGAGTGTTCGTCACGCACGGGCAGGTGGAGGTGATGGTGCGCTGGCTGGGCGAGCAGGGCTTGCAGGCGCAGGGTTTTGTGACGGAGTACGGCAATGAAGAGGCTGACACGCCGGACATGGTTCCCGAGGGAGCGTCCAAGACAATTCCCGAAGTGTCAGCGACGTGAAAGCGTTTGCCGATCTCTACACCCGGCTGGATGCGACCACCAGCAGCAACAGCAAGCTCATCTTCCTGCAAGATTACTTTCGCGTTGCCCCACCTGCCGATGCGGCCTGGGCGGTGTATTTTTTGGCCGGCGGCAGGCCGCGGCGCGTGGTGCCTACTAAATTACTGCGCGAGCTGGCGATTCAAACCAGTGGCTTGCCGGCGTGGCTGTTTGAAGAAAGCTACGAGGCTGTAGGCGATCTGGCGGAAACCATCACCCTGCTGTTGCCGCTGTCGCAAAACACGTCGTCTGAAGGCCTTGCCCTATGGGTTGAAGACCGGCTGCTACCCCTGCGCAGCGCCGCACCTGATCAACTGGTTGCGCAAATGTTGCCATTGCTGCAACAGTTGGATCGCGCCAGCCAACTGGTGTTCATCAAATTGATCACTGGCAGTTTTCGGGTGGGCGTGTCGCGTCTGCTGGTCACGCGCGCGCTGGCCGCGTTGAGTGGTGTGGATGCCAAGCGCATCGCCCAGCGGATGGTGGGCTATACCGACATCTCGGCACGGCCCACGGCAGCGCATTATGAGCGCCTGATCGCCGCGGCTGGCGATGATTTGCAGGATGCACGTGACCCCGGCCAGCCATACCCGTTTTTCCTGGCGCATCCGCTACAGACCGACAGCGTAGCATTTGACTCGCAGCTCGGCTCTCCTTCGCAGTGGCAGGTCGAGTGGAAGTGGGACGGCATCCGCGCGCAATTGGTGAAGCGCGAAGGGCAGATTTGGATTTGGTCGCGCGGCGAAGAGCTGGTGACTGAACGCTTCCCCGAGCTTGCTGCACTGGCCCCTCACGTGCCTGATGGAACGGTTCTGGACGGTGAAATCGTGGTGTCGAAAGATGCGCGGGTTCAGCCCTTTGCTCTGCTGCAGCAACGCATTGGCCGCAAAACGCTCGGCGCCAAACTGTTGGCGCAAGTGCCGGTGGCGATGTTGGCGTATGACCTGCTGGAGTGGCAGGGCACAGACGTTCGCCAGCAGCTTCAGTCAGCCCGGCGCGAGCAGCTTGACAAATTGGTGGCGACCATCTCCCAGCCGCAGTTGGTAGTTTCGACAGTGCTGCAGGGCGATAGTTGGGCCGACTTCGCACGCCAGCGGGCTCAGGCCCGCAGCCTGGGCGTGGAAGGCTTGATGCTGAAAAATCTCTCTGCGCAATACGGCGTGGGCCGTACGAAAGATGTCGGCGTCTGGTGGAAATGGAAGATCGACCCCTACACCGTGGATGCCGTGTTGATCTACGCGCAGGCTGGTCATGGGCGGCGCGCCAGCCTTTACACCGATTTCACCTTTGCCGTGTGGGATGGTCCCGAAGACGAGGTGGGACGCAAGCTGGTGCCGTTTGCCAAAGCGTACTCTGGACTTACCGATGCCGAAATGCGCCAGGTGGATGCCATCATCCGCAAGACGACGGTTGAAAAATTTGGGCCAGTACGCAGCGTCACGCCGACGCTGGTGTTTGAGCTGGGCTTTGAAGGCATCTCGCTCAGTACGCGCCACAAAAGCGGCATTGCAGTGCGCTTTCCACGCATGTTGAGGTGGCGCCAGGACAAGCCGCTGAATGAGGCCGACACGCTGGAATCGCTCAAGGCACTGCTGCCAGAGTCAAGCAGCGCGGAGCTTGTGAGTTGACGTTGCTCGCAGAATCTCCGCCGGTCAGTGCCAAGCCTGCGCGCGTGAAAGCGACATTGGCCGATGCTTGGTTCAAGCAGCACGGCTGGAAGGCGTTCGCGTTTCAGCGCGAGGTATGGCGAGCCGTGGCGCAAGGCAAATCTGGGTTGTTGCACGCCACCAC
>JANMCB010000455.1:0-2129 GCA_031360805.1 Rhodoferax sp. | reverse complement strand
GACAGTGCCCTGCTGCCCGACGCAGGGCCGCTGATCACGCTGGCCTATGCCGACGCGCTGGACGTGTTGCTGCTGCCGGGCTGGCAAGTGCGGGTGGTCGACATGGTGCGGCACGAAGTCACCCGCAACCAGACGCCCACCAGCAAGAAACTGGCGAAGTGGCTGAAGCGCAAGCCGGTGCAGATCGTATCCACGCAGACTTTTCATTTGCATGCGCAAGCGCTTGACCAACTGGCGCGCAAAGCCAACCTGGGCGAACTCGCCATCCAGGAGGCCATCAACCAGATGGCCCTGGCCCAACCGCCGCAACGCGCCGTGCTCCTGTTTGAAGACCATCGCATTGCAAGTAGTCATTTTTATGTCCCCGACGATTGCCTGAAGGTCAGCACCCGCGCGTTTTTGACGTTTTTGCAGGAGAAGGGCTGGATACCAAGCGCGAGTGAGATTGAACGGCGGGCCATCTTGGTGGGGCGGCAGTTTTCGCAGTTGAGGTTTCCCCATGAATTGGCAACCGCGCACGGAAACAACTAAAAGCTATAGGCGCGCCGTACCAGTTGGCGCTGGCTGAGGCCCGTGCGTAGATCCAGAAATTGCTCGATCACCTGGAGGAAGTGCTGAAAAACTTAAACTCGCCGCACTTCCATAACGCCGTTCTGCGTGACGAAGTCATAGACCTGCGAATCGCGGCCGGCCAGGTAGATCAAGATCTTCCCGGCATTCCAGACCACCGCCCGGTTCAAGGCAACGCCGGCAAACACCAGCAGCGCGCTGGCCACCGTCTGGCCGGCGAACGCGAACGCCAGACCGGCGCCGATGGTGAAGATCACGATGGGCAGCAGCCAGAGGCGCTGCCGCAGGTAGCCTCGAGCGAGCTTCGGATTCACAATCACGCGAAAGCGTCCGCGTGGCAGTCCCGCACGAAACTGCTCATGGGAAACGTAGTCGGCGACATCCGGGTCGGTATCGTGGGTCACGCTGGATTCCTGTTCCTGGGCAAATCAGCCCTGGGCGATTGTCACCGGCGATTGCATGAGCCCGGTCGCTGCACTCTTGCTTCAGCGGCCCGACGCCAGATGGTCACGCACTGCGGCGGCATGGTCGCCGACTTCCGCGATTGCCTGTTTCAATTCTTCTTCGCCGCACTGAAGTTCACGGCTCCAATACTGCAACTCGACGGAATTCAGAACATCGATACGGCCGGGGTCCAGTGGTTTATAAGCTTGTTGATTGTCAGGCATGGCTCCTCCAGAAGGTTTGATAAGTGACGCGGTATAGGGTAATAGCGTCTTGATCGGGACGCAAGCACCGCCCGCATCGTGTCAGGAGTTAATAAGTTGTCCGGTTCTTAGCAAGTAATCTGTCCGGTTTATGGAGAAGGGATGCAAGACACCCCCATAAGCCGGGCCCGCTACGTGCAGGAGAACCGCACTTTCACCACGTCACCACGGTGGAACGCGTGATCGGCTTCAAGCGCGGCACCGGCGGCACGGGGGGCGTGAGCTACCTGCGCAAGATGCTGGATGTGGTGCTGTTCCCGGAAATCTGGACACTGCGCACATCGCTTTGAAGGCGTTTGACTACGCAGCGGCAGTCTTTACAGGCGAGTAATATAATATAATAAGCCTGTAGCTATCGTCCTGTATAGATAGTTTGCTATTAGTTATTTTGTACTCACGTTTTTTGAATGAAACTGGACGCTCAATCATTCAAAGCACATTGCACCGGCTTGGCCGCCAGCAAGAACACGCACACCTGCGGGTCTATGCCCACCAGGTAGCCGCGCCGCCCGCCGTTGATCAGAATTTTCGGCAACTCAAGAATCGTCGCCTCGATGAACACCTGCATCGCCTTGCGCGTGGCAAATGGCGAGGTGCCGCCCACTAAGTAGCTGCTGTGGCGGTTGGCCACCTCAGGTGCGCAAGTCTCCACCGATTTCGCGCCAATCTGCCGCGCCAGGTTTTTAGTGGATACCGTGCGGTTGCCATGCATCAGCGCGATGAGCGGTTTGGCATCCTGATCCTGCATGATGAGCGTCTTCACCACAATGAACGGGTCAACCCCCAGCACCTCGGCGCTGTGTTGCGCGCCGCCGTGTTCCAGGTACTCATACGGGTGCTCGGTGAACGGCA
>JANMCB010000447.1:0-16501 GCA_031360805.1 Rhodoferax sp. | reverse complement strand
GATTTCATGGCGATTTCTCCCCTGAGACGGGCTTTTTCACAAAAAAAGTTTGTACTTTTCCTGAGTTGGCGCATAATAGGGGTGTATTGCCGAGGAATTGGCGTACGTGTTTGCGGTGTCTAGTCAGTTTCCCGTCTGCTTGAAGTCTTGACAAGTTTGTTGTTGATAGTGGGTTGAGTGGTGATCGGACTAAATCGCGTTTTGAGTTATTTTGAGGAGTCCTTTCATGGGCAACAAACTTTACGTAGGCAACTTGCCTTATTCTTTCCGTGACGAAGACCTGCAACAGGCATTCGCAGCACACGGCACCGTTTCCAGCGCCAAAGTCATGATGGAACGTGACACTGGCCGCTCCAAAGGCTTCGGCTTTGTGGAAATGGGCAGCGATGCTGAGGCACAAGCTGCCATCAACGGCATGAATGGCCAACAATATGGTGGACGCGGTCTCGTCGTGAACGAAGCCCGTCCTATGGAGCCACGTGCACCGCGTACCGGTGGCGGCGGCTTCGGTGGTGGCGCTGGCGGCGGCGGCGGTGGTTACGGCGGCGGCGCTGGCGGCGGACGCAGCGGCGGCGGCGGTGGTGGTGGTTACGGCGGTGGCGCTGGTGGCGGCCGCAGCGGTGGCGGCGGTGGTTATGGCGGTGGCGGCGGTGGCCGTAGCAGCTACTAATCAACGAGCCAATCGTTGAATAAGATCGCTGGCAGCAATGCCAGTATGAAGAAAGGGCCTTAGTGGCCCTTTTTTTACGTCTGTTCGACCCCCAGGTGCTACATCGGGTGCTGACCCGTCTATTTGAATAACCCGTGGTGAACGACTACGCGACCTCCTGGCGCGCCTTCCTTGCGCGACCCGAGAAAGCCCGATCAAAGGCCCAATTCGGCAACAGCCGAAGGACTTTGGCCACGAGCCCCATCTGCCAGGGGATCACCCGATAACTCGCGCCAGATTCAATCACCTTGAAGGCCTGAGCAGCAAAGTCCTCAGCTTGCATCAAGAAGGGCATGGAGAACGTGTTTTTTCGGGTGAGGGCAGTGGCAATATAGCCCGGACACAGCGTCACAACCCTAATGCCGCTGGCCCTGAGCTCCAGGCGTAACGACTCGCAATACACGATCATCGCGGCTTTGCTGGGGCAGTTGGCGCCGTGTCCGGCAAAGCCGCGTATGCCGTTTACACTGCCAATGCCCACCAGCGCACCAGAGCCGCGCAACTTCATGGCTGCCACAAATGGGTGAAACGTGGCGGCAGTACCCACGTTGTTGGTGGCGAAGGTTTTGGACATCTGATCCAGGTCCGCTCGCTCAGCGGTGTCAACGCCAACGCTGATGCCGGCACAGGCGATCACCACATCCGGTACGCCCTGGCGCGCGAGACAATCTCTTCCTGCGGCAACGATGCTGTCTGTCTGGGCGACGTCGGCGCGGTAAATTTGACAGCGCTCCGGGTTTATTCTGTTCTGGCCGGCCCAGGCCTCTACATCATCAATACGCCGTGCCACTAGCGCCAGTGAAAAACCCGCCCGATAGTAGTGTTGCGCCAGTGCCTGGCCCAAGCCACCGGATGCACCTGTGATGAAAACAAGTTTGCTCAAATTCGCTCCTGGGAAGTGAGCGGGTTGCAACTAACCCGGGTTGACGGGTGTGAGCGTGCCTTTGACGCGGCCCCGCAAGTCAATAACCTGCTTGATGTTGTCGTACTCCATCGAATCCGCGACAAACCGGTCTGGCCCGCGTGACAGTGCCACGGGCTTGTCGGAGCGAATTTGCTCAGTCTTCATGAATGCGTGGAGAAACTCACCCTTGAACTCCAGCCTGGGCACTGCTTTTGGCCCCGTTACGCCTTCTCGAACCACCAACGCATTGCCGATCAGCTGGACCTCTGAGCCGTCAGCATTGGTCAAAGCCCGGGTGGCAGTCGCCGTGGTCAGGCGCCCGTGCGCATCAAACGAACGAATGCGGGCGTTATCTATTTCCAGCGTGTCGGTGTCCGGAAAGTGCCGAGCCTGCGCCCCAGACACTTCGCTCTTCAGGCGTCCAGCGTTGTCAAACGTTTTGACCGTGAACTGCTTCATGAAGTAATCAGGGTCATGGGTTGGCGCGCGGGGCGCTTCGGGCGGACTGAACACCGGCGTACTTCGCACCAGCCAATAGGTGCCCAGCGCCAGAACCCCCATCAATATCAACGGCAAATACATGGAGACCCGGTCCCAGCCACGTCGAAACGCCCGCAAAGCAGTCAGGGGGTGCATCAATGGACGCTTTCGGCCAGCAACCTGGCGTACTGGCCGCTTGCCACCAGCAACAGGTCGCAAAATTCGCGCGCCGCGCCAGCGCCGCCAATTGCCTGCGTCACATAGTGGGCGCGGGCCCTGACTTCCTGGTGGGCGTTGCAGGGCGCGCACGCAAATCTGCTTCGCGTCATCACCGCAAGATCGGGCCAATCATCGCCAATGGCCGCCGCCTGGTTCCAGCTCAACCCGAGTTTGTCCAGCGATTGCTCGGCGGCGGGGCGTTTGTTTTCGACTCCAAATTGGGCGTTTTCAATCCCCAGCGCCAACAGGCGCAATCGCAAAGGAGCCGAATCCCGCCCTGTGATCACCACTGGGACAATGCCCGCCCGCTGCAGCAGTTTGAGGCCATGGCCATCCAGTGTATTGAATCGCTTGAGGGTTTCGCCGTGCTCTGAAAAATACAACCCACCATCCGTCAGGACGCCGTCTACGTCAAAAAAGGCGACGCGAATGCCTTGCGCTTTGAGAAGCAACTCGGGTGAAAACGAAAGCGCAGGGGTCATATCACCTTCGAACGCATCAGATCATTGCTGTTCAATGCCCCGCAAAGCACATCGTTTTCATCAACCACCAGCACACTGGTGATGCGGCTTTGCTCCATCATTTCCACGGCCTCTACTGCCAGCGCTTCCCGGGCAATGGTTTTGGGGCCAACATGCATCACCTGGTCGGCAGTGCGGGTGCGAAGGTCGACTCCCTTTTCAACCAGACGGCGCAGATCGCCATCGGTGAAGATGCCAAGCACTCTGTTGTCTGCGTCAACGACTGCCGTCGCGCCGAGGCCCTTGGCGCTCATCTCGCGCATCAACTCGCTGAATGTTGCCGAAGCACCCACTTTCGGGACAGCATCACCCGTGCGCATCACGTCCCTGACGTGGGTGAGCAGTTTTCGGCCAAGCGCACCGCCGGGGTGCGAGCGGGCGAAGTCCTCGGCCTTGAACCCGCGCGCATCCAGCAGCGCCACCGCCAGCGCATCGCCCATGGCCAACTGTGCGGTGGTGCTGGCTGTCGGTGCGAGATTCAGCGGGCAAGCCTCTTTATCGACACCACAGTCCAGCGCGATGTCGGCATAGCTGGCGAGCGTTGATTTGAGATTGCCGGTCATCGCAATCAAAGGCACGCCCAAACGCTTGAGCACGGGCAGAATCACCATCAACTCTTCAGATTCACCACTGTTTGAAATGGCCAGCACCAGGTCGGTTGGCTGGATCATGCCCAAGTCGCCATGGCTGGCTTCGGCCGGATGTACAAACATCGCCGGTGTGCCAGTCGATGCCAGGGTGGCCGCAGTTTTGCGACCGATATGCCCGCTTTTTCCCATGCCCATGACAACGACACGGCCCCTGATGTTGATCATCATGTTGACCGCATGCGCGAATTCGGCACCAACCCGTTGCTTCAGCCCCAGAATCGCCGCTCCCTCGATGTCAAACGTTTCCTGTGCCAGCTGAATTGATCGTTGCGCCGAAGCTTGGGCCGCCGGGGTCTGTGAAGCACTCATCCAGGCATTTTATAGAACGGCGCAGCATGCAGACCGCCGGATGCGTCTTTTGGCCAATCGCCGCTTCCATCTGGAAAACACCCATGGCATGTGGCCACGGTGATCACTATCATCAATGCCATCTTAAGGGGTCTCCTCAATGAACATATTCAAGTTTTCCTCGGTTGCCGCCGGTCTGGCCATCGTCGCTAGTTCTGGCTTCAGCCTGCCGGTTCAGGCGCAGCAAAAATTCGTCACCATCGGCACCGGCGGCGTCACGGGCGTTTACTACCCCACGGGCGGTGCGATCTGCCGCCTGGTCAACAAAGAGCGCGCCAAGCACGGTATTCGCTGCTCGGTCGAGTCTACCGGCGGCTCAGTGTTCAACGTCAACACCATCAAGGCAGGTGAGCTGGACATGGGTGTGGCGCAGTCTGACATCAACTTCCATGCCACCAAAGGCAGCGGCCCGTTCAAAGACGGGGGTGCGCACCCGGAGTTGCGGTCCGTCTTCTCGATGCAAGCGGAGCCGATGACCATACTGGCGCGCAAGGAGCTCAACGCCAAGTCGTTTGACGACTTCAAGGGCAAGAAATTCAACGTGGGCAACCCCGGATCTGGCTCGCGTGCAGCGCTGGAAGAGTTTGTCGCCGCCAAAGGCTGGACGCTCAAGGACTTTGGCCTGGCGTCCGAACTCAAGGGCGACGAATACGGCCAAGCGCTGTGCGATGGCAAGATTGACGGGTCCTGGTGGACGATTGGCCACCCTTCGGCCAACGTGCAAGACCCCACCACCTCGTGCGGTGCCAAGCTGCTCAACGTGACAGGCCCTGAGGTCGACAAGCTGGTGCGCGACAAGCCCTATTACGCACATGCGGTGATCCCCGGCAAGATGTACCCCAACAACCCGGACGACATCAAGACTTACGGCGTGCTGGCCACCTTCGTGACCTCGTCCAAAGTGCCGACAGAAAGCGTTTATGCCATTGTCAAAGCTGTGTTTGACAATTTTGAGGAGCTTAAGAAGCTGCATCCGGCGCTGGCCACACTCAAGGAGGCCAGCATGATCAAAGACGGGCTGACCGCGCCACTGCATGACGGCGCCGTGAAGTACTACAAAGAGAAAGGCTGGATGAAGTAACCGGCCCGGTTCATTCATTCGACAACGACGGGGAACGGCAACGCTCCCCGTTTTGCTTTCATGACCCACGTTTTCCATCGCAACCTCAAAACAGTGCCACCCATCGCAGTCAGTGGCAGCGGCATCACGCTGACCGATGCACAGGGAAAAACCTACATCGACGCATCGGGCGGCGCTGCGGTCTCCTGCCTGGGCCATGGCCACCCCGACATTCGCGCAGCCATGCATGCGCAGATTGATGAGCTTGCCTATGCCCACACCAGCTTCTTCACCACCCGCGTTGCTGAAGAGCTGGCAGACACGCTGATTGCCACGGCACCCAACGGTTTGAACACGCCCGATTCAAAGGTTTACTTCGTCAGCGGTGGCTCAGAGGCCATGGAGGCCGCGTTGAAGATGGCGCGCCAATACTTTGTGGACAAGGGCGAACCACGTCGGACGCGATTCATCGCCCGCCAGCAGAGTTACCACGGCAACACCTTGGGCGCTCTGGCGATTGGGGGCAACGCCTGGCGACGCGCGCCGTTTGCGCCAATTCTGATTGACGCTACGCACGTGTCGCCCTGCTACCCGTACCGCGAACAAGCCCAGGGCGAAAGCGATGCCGTCTACGTTGCACGACTGGCGGACGAGCTGGACCGAGCCATGACCGCACATGGCAAAGGCAGTGTGATCGCGTTTGTAGCGGAGACGGTGGGCGGTGCGACCGCCGGCGTGCTGGTACCGGTGGCGGGCTACTTCAAAGCGATGCGCGAGGTGTGTGACCGCCATGGGGCACTGTTGATCCTGGATGAAGTCATGTGCGGCATGGGGCGCACCGGCTCGCTGCACGCATGTACACAGGAAGGCGTGTCACCCGACTTGATGGCGATTGCGAAGGGCCTGGGTGGCGGCTATCAGCCGATTGGCGCGGTGCTGGCCTCTGCCAATATCGTCAATGTGCTCCAAAGCAAGACGGGATACTTTCAGCACGGCCACACCTACCTGGGCCATTCTGTCGCCTGCGCTGCCGCTTTGGCGGTGCAAAAGGTCATCGCCCGCGACGGCTTGGTCGACAAGGTTGCCAGCGATGGCGTCTGGTTTGGCACTGCGTTACGCGCAGCCTTTGGTGCGCATCCCCATGTGGGGGACATTCGCGGGCGGGGCTTCTTTTGGGGCCTGGAGTTCGTGGCGGATCGTGCAAGCAAGGCGCCTTTCCGCGTTGAGCGGCAACTGCATTCCCAGCTCAAACGCGCAGCGATGGCGCGCGGGTTGATGGTCTATCCGATGGGCGGCACCGTAGACGGCGTATCTGGCGACCATGTGCTGCTGGCACCCACCTTTATCGCCAGCCGTGAAGAATTGACAACCATCATCGAACGGCTAAGCGCAGCGGTCGATGAAGTAACTCAGTGACATACGGGTATCTGCCAGCGACAACAACAATAACAAGGAAACTGTATGAACGATCTCAAGAAACATTCGACTGATGAGCTGGAGCAGATCGTCAAGGACGCCGACATTGGTGGACGGGAACCCACGGGCAAGGTGGGTCTTTTGCTCGCGATTGTTGCGGCAATGTGGTCGGTGTTGCAGCTTTGGTATGCGTCGCCCCTGCCTTTCACCTTTCGGTGGGGCATTTTCAACGACACGGAGATGCGATCCATCCACCTGGCGTTTGCCACCTTCCTGGGCTTCATCGCCTACCCGGCGTTCAAGTCTTCATCCCGCACTACGGTGCCCTGGACAGACTGGCTGCTGGCCCTGGTCGGTGCGTTCTGCGCGGCCTATCTTTTCATCTTTTACAACGAGTTGTCGGCCCGCCCCGGCAGGCCGACGCCGTTTGACTTCTGGTGCGGCATCGTCGGCGTGGTCGTGATGCTGGAGGCCACGCGGCGCGCGATGGGTTTTGGCATGCTGGTGACTACTGGCGTGTTCCTGGCCTATGTATTTTTGGGGCCGATGATGCCGGATGCCATCATGCACAAGGGCGCTTCAGTCAGCCGTTTTATCTCGCACATGTGGCTGACCTCTGAAGGTGTTTTTGGTGTGGCGCTGGGGGTTTCGGTGCAGTTCATTTTTCTGTTTGTACTGTTTGGCACGCTCTTGGACATTGCCGGGGCCGGCAATTACATGATGCAAATGTCGCTGGCGATGCTCGGGCATCTGCGCGGCGGGCCGGCCAAAGTGTCGGTGGTGTCGTCAGCGCTGAATGGCTTGGTCTCGGGCTCCTCCGTGTCCAACGTGGTCTCGGGGGGGATTTTCACCATTCCGATGATGAAGCGCACCGGTTACTCGGGGGTGAAGGCGGGGGCGATAGAGGCCGCGTCGTCGATCAACGGGCAAATCATGCCACCCGTGATGGGCGCTGCGGCTTTCCTGATGGTGGAATATGTTGGCATTCCCTACAGCGAGATCATCAAACATGCGGCGCTGCCGGCCATCATCAGCTACATCGCGCTGTTCTACATCGTGCATCTGGAGGCTGTCAAATATGACATGCAGCCGATCAAGCGCGACCGCATCGCCCCCTGGACCGAGCGTTTGATTGGCTGGGGCTTGGGATGGGGCGGTACGGCAGCCGTCATCGGCGCGATTTACTTCCTGATCGAAGGCGTGCGCGCTTTGGCCGGCGAGCAGGCGGGCTGGATGCTGGCAGGCGTTTGTGCGGTGGCCTACTTGGCGCTGATGGCGTATTCGTCGCGCTACCCGGATGTGCCAAGGGACGACCCGACCAAAGCGATCACCCACCTGCCGGACACCTGGCCGGTCGTTCGCGCGGGGCTTTACTTTTTCATTCCGCTGATCATTTTGGTGTGGATGATGACGGTGGAGGAGTTGTCGCCAGGGCTGTCGGCCTTTTGGGCAACGCTGGCAGCCATCGTGCTCGTCGTGTTCCAGCCCGCCATGAATGCATGGATGCGCAAAGCCGGAAGTGTGGCGGATGGCTTCAAGACCGGGTTTGCCAACTTGTGGAAAGGCATGGTACTGGGCGGGCGCAACATGATTGGCATTGGTGTCGCCACTGCCAGCGCGGGCCTGATTGTGGGCGCGATCACGCTCACGGGCATGGGCCTGATGATGACGGAGTTTGTCGAAGCAGTGTCGGGTGGCAATGTGTTGATCATGCTGATCCTGACCGCCTTTGTCTGCCTGCTGATTGGCGCGGGGGTGCCGACCACTGCCAACTACATTCTGGTCGCCACCCTGATGGCCCCGGTGGTGGTGGAACTGGGTGCGCGCAGCGGCTTGATCATTCCTTTGATTGCCGTGCACCTGTTTGTCTTCTATTTCGGCATCATGGCGGACGTAACGCCGCCTGTGGGGCTCGCGTCTTACGCGGCGGCGGCGATTTCGGGTGATGACCCCAACGCCACTGGCTGGCAAGCCACCTGGTACAGCTTTCGCACCTCAGTCTTGCCGTTTGTCTTCATTTTCAACCCGGCTTTGCTGTTCATCGGGGTGGGTAGCGTGTGGGAGGTGGTGCTGGTGTGCGTGACGGGTACCATCGCGTCATTGCTATTCGCAGCGGCCAGCATGGGCTGGTTTCGGGTGCGTTGCACCTGGCTTGAAATCGGCCTGCTGCTGGCGGCGACCTTCTTCTTTTTCAGGCCGGACTGGGTGGTCGACCGGTTTCACGTTAAGTATGTGCCCGCCCCGGCTGCCGATATCTTTAAGGTTGCGGATGGCCTGCAACAAGACGAGTGGCTGATCGTTCGCACCAAGGGCGAAAACCTGGAGGGCGAGGTCATCAGCAAAACCCTGGCAATCCCGATGGGCGAGGGAAAAGACGGGCGCGAGCGCATCAAAAATGGCGGCGTGACGCTGGCGCAGCTCGGCGCTGATATCGAGATCGCGCAAGTGAAATTTGGCAGCCGCGCCAAGAAGCTCGGGGTGGACCAGGGCTACAAGATTCAGGATCTTCAGTTGCCCAACCCGGCGCGGCCCTCGCAGTTTTGGGGGCTGTTTCCGGGCATCGCGCTGGCGCTGATGATCTGGTTTTTACAAGGCCGACGCATGAAGCGCGCGACTTGAAGCCAACCTGGTCTCAAGAAGGTTTGCTATGTATTAAATAGCTAATAGTGTATATGATACGAGGGCCAGAGCCGTATTTCTTGCACTTTTTCTGTCTTTTGAAGCCCTGATCGGCCATTTTCATATCACCTGTGATATCAAATAGTCGCCCCGCATTGGCGTCAAAATAAATTGCTAGGATGCAGCCATGAATGGACTTGAACTCACGCTCTTGTACCTGCTGGCCGCAGTACTGGGCGTGGTGGCCTGTCGCTCGCTCAAGCTGCCGCCAATGCTGGGGTACCTTGCGGTCGGCGTGGTGATTGGCCCCAACACGATGGCGCTGGCAGAGAACTCGGCCGGCGTGCGCCACCTGGGCGAATTTGGCGTAGTGTTCCTGATGTTCGTGATCGGGCTGGAGTTTAACCTGCCCAAGCTTCGTGCGATGCGGCAACATGTGTTCGGGCTGGGACTGTTTCAGGTCGTGCTCACCATTTTGCTGGTCACAGTCGCGTCGCTCACACTGGCCGCGCTGGTACCGCAGCATTGGGGCATGAGCTGGCAGACCGCCCTGGCGCTGTCCAGCGCCGTGTCCATGAGCAGCACCGCGATCGTGGTGAAGCTCATGTCGGAGCGGCTGGAGATGGAGTCCGAGCACGGCAAGCGGGTGATGGGCGTGCTGCTGTTTCAGGACCTGGCAGTCGTCCCGCTCCTGGTGCTGATTCCCGCGTTGGGCGCCTCGGGCGAAAAACTGCTGGTGGCGCTGGCATTGGCGGCCTTCAAGGCCACCGTCCTGATCACCGTGCTGTTGGTCGGCGGCCAGAAGGTGATGCGCTGGTGGCTGACACTCGTTGCGCGTCGCAAGAGCGAGGAGCTGTTCGTCTTGAACCTCCTGCTCGTGACGTTGGGCCTGGCCTGGATGACCGAGCTGGCAGGCCTGAGCCTGGCGTTGGGTGCTTTCATTGCCGGGATGCTGATCTCGGAGACCGAATTCAAGCACCAGGTGGAGACTGACATTCGGCCGTTTCACGACGTGCTGCTGGGACTTTTCTTCATCAGCATCGGCATGATGCTCGACTGGCGCCTGGTGCTGGAGCGCTGGCCCCTGGTGCTGTTGCTGTTTTTGGTGCCGGTGCTGTTCAAGGCCGTCCTAATTGCGCTGCTGGCTCTGGGGTTCGGCGCCACAGCCGGCGTATCGCTGCGCACCGGACTGTACCTGGCCCAAGCCGGGGAGTTTGGATTTGTCTTGCTGACGATGGCGCAGGAGAACCAGCTGGTCCCGCCCGAACTGCTGAACCCGATTTTGGCCAGCATGGTGCTGTCGATGCTGGCCACGCCATTCATCCTGATGTACAGCAACCGCATCGTGATGAAGCTGGTCAGCGGCGAATGGCTGCAGCAATCACTGCAAATGACCACCATTGCGCGAAAGTCGATCAACACCAGCAAGCACGTGATCATTTGCGGTTATGGCCGCTGCGGACAGAATCTGGCCCGCATGCTGGACGCCGAGAACATTCCCTACATGGCACTGGACCTGGACCCCGACCGGGTACGAAAAGCCGCGGCCGCTGGCGACTCCGTCGTGTTTGGCGACGCGTCGCGCCTGCAGGCGCTCATGGCCGCCGGGCTGGCGCGCGCCAGCGCGGTTGTGATCACCTATCTGGAAGTGCCGGGTGCCATGAAAGTGTTGGCCAGCATTCGCGGACATGCGCCACAGGTTCCGGTGATTGTCCGCACCAAGGATGACCACGACCTGGAAGCTTTGCAAAGTGCCGGTGCGACCGAAGTTGTACCCGAGGCGATTGAAGGCTCGTTGATGCTGGCCAGCCACGCGCTGGCACTGGTGGGCGTACCCATGCGTCGGGTGATACGGATCGTGCAGGACCAGCGAGACGCCCGCTACAACCTGCTGCGAGGCTTTTTTCATGGCGCTGACGATGACTCGGTTGACGAGCTTCACCATGAGCGGCTGTCCTCTGTGACGCTGCCGATCGGCGCAAAATCGGTCGGCAAATCCATTGGGCACTTTGCCTTGCACGCATTGGGCGTGCGCATTGTCAGCCTGCGCCGCAGCACCGGGCGTTTGCTTGCGCCAAAGGACGACCTGCTCTTTGATGGCGGCGATACACTGGTACTTTCAGGCAAGGCAGAGACCCTGGCCATCGCCGAACAGTTGCTGCTCAAGGGTGCATGAGGCACCAGGCCACCAAACCGCCAATTTCATGAGCACGTTCATGCAAAACCGAAGTATCACCCAGTACCTCAAGGACAACATACGTACGGTCCCCGACTGGCCGGCACCAGGTGTCCAGTTTCGTGACATCACGCCTTTGCTGCAGGACGCAAAGGTATTTCGTGTCCTGATTGACGCCTTTGTGCACCGCTATATGGACCCGTCGATGCGCCCCGACGTTGTGGCGGGGCTGGACGCGCGCGGTTTCATACTGGGTGCTGTGGTGGCCTATGAACTGAACGTTGGGTTCGTGCCGATCAGGAAGAAGGGCAAGCTGCCTTTCACGACCGTCGAAGAAACCTACGAGCTAGAGTACGGCAGTGCAACGGTCGAGTTGCACACCGACGCCGTGAGGGCCGGCCAGCGGGTGCTGCTGATCGACGACCTGATCGCGACTGGTGGCACCATGATGGCCGGCAAAAAGCTGCTGGAAAAACTGGGCGCCGTGGTGATGGAGGGCGCGGCCATCGTTGATTTGCCAGAGCTCGGCGGCTCCGAAAAGCTGCGCCAAAGCGGGCTCAAGCTATTCACGCTGGTTGACTTCGCTGGCCACTGACGAAGTCCTGTCCCCCACAAGTCAGTTAAGTTCACCGTACTGCGTGCTGCTCAGTGGCGAGCGCTCTTCGGTATCCAGTACTTCGGTGTTCTCAAACTGCGGTGTCGGATTGCGCCGGCCGGATTTCAGGATTTCACCTGACGCCGACAAGGGCGCGGCCACGGCTACCGACGCGAATGCGTTTTTGAAAGCCAGCATTTCATTGATGTCCACACCCTCTTGCGACGCGGACCCACCCCCATTCGGAGCGGCGCGCATCAAGGGGGTTGCAAGCTTTGGCGACAAACCAGCGGTCACATGGTCACTGAGCCGCCAGTACACCGCAGCGACCAGAATCTCGTGGCGGCTTTTGGCGCTTTGGGCAATCACAGATTCGATCTCTGCCATGCGCGGCGCGTCTACCGACGCCAGGCTGGACAGGTCAATCATGACCAGATAGTTCCCGCCGCGCGAATCAAGCGAAAGCACCTTGAACTTGTAACTGGCTGAAAGAACCCCAGCCCGCGTCATCGCATCGCGAAGTACGGCATACAGCTGTTCCCGCCGCTCCACCCTTTCGGCACGGCGGGTCGTGTTGGCATCGCCAGCCACTCCAACCGGAACCGCCTCGGCAGCGGTATTCAGCCCAGCTGGACTGACCAGCCTTTGCGGAGATTTTGGCCTTGGCGTGGGCTTTTTCGGTGAAAACCAGTTGAAGAATGACATACGGCGTTTTGAAAATCAGACGAGGGCCCGCACCTGCGGCAGCATCAGGTGACCGACACGCGTTTGCGCCGATCCACCATGCGCCTGGAAATGATCGCGCCCAGTGCCAGCGAAAGGGCCAGCGCCACCCGTGGCACTTTCTGCGACATGTCCACGAAACGAAGGTAGGTCATATTCCAGAGCTTGCAATCGCCCACGGCCTGCACCGTTGCATTGCGCGGCATCTGCGAGAAGAAGCCGCCTTCGCCAACCGCGTTGCCCGCCTGAACAATGGCAAGGTGAACCCGGCCGGTCTCATCTTCATAGTGCACGCTCAAGCTGCCGGATTCCAGGAAGTAGATGGTTCGATCCAGTGAGCCTTGGGCAATCAACATCTGGCTTTGCGCCAACGAAAAAGGCTGCAAAAAAGGTGCCATTGCCTCCCATTGAAGCGGCGTGAGCATTTTGCCAAGCGAGTCTTCGACGGTGTTGTTGGCAACCGCCTCAATCAAGCCCCTGACATTGTGGCTCGGTGGCAATGGTGGCTGAAAAATGGCATTCATAAAATTGGCACTCTAACTGTATTTTTGAAGCATCCCTTCCGGCTGAAGGCGTCATTTTCCAATGCAGAAGCTGGAAAATATGACACCCAGCAGGTCGTCCGAGGTGAATTCTCCGGTAATCTCGTTCAGCGCATTTTGTCCCAAACGAAGCTCTTCTGCCAACAAGTCCAGCGACTGTGCGTTTTGCGCCAGATGGGCATCCGCCAGGACCAGGTGTTGCTTGACCTTTTGAAGCGCCTGCACATGGCGTTCGCGGGCAATATAAACGCCTTCGGCACCCGCCTGCCAGCCGGCGATCTGCAGCAGGCGTGCCCGCAGCAAGGCCAGCCCCTCGCCCGTTTTGGCAGAAATCCGGACGGTACTGCTCGGCGAATTGGGGGCTGCCCGGTCCTGAAGGGCGATCGGCCCCTGGGCGTCGGCCGGGCAGGCATCCAGCTTGTTCCAGACATCAATCACAGGGACGGTTCGCGCCAAGGTTTGAGCCAATGTGTTTTGAATGACGTGATCTGCCGCCTGGTAGTCAAGCGCGTCAACCTTGGTCAAGTCATGCAGGAACACCACCGCATCGGCATCGCCAATTTCATCCCAGGCCCGCTTGATTCCCATTTTTTCGACGAGGTCGAGGCTGTCTCTGAGCCCGGCTGTGTCCACCACGTGAACCGGCACGCCTTCGATCTGTATGGTTTGCTGGACTTTGTCACGGGTCGTGCCAGCAATCGGCGTCACGATGGCCAGCTCGGCGCCTGCCAGGGCGTTGAGCAAAGACGATTTGCCCGCGTTGGGCTGCCCTGCAATCACCACCTTGATGCCCTCGCGCAACAACGCGCCTTGTCGGGTCCGCTCCATAACCTGCATCAGGGCGACGTTCAATTTGGCGAGCTGCCCTTGTGCGTCCGCTTTTTTCAGGAAATCGATCTCTTCTTCGGGAAAGTCCAGGGTGGCTTCAACCAGCATGCGCAGTCGGACCAAAGCATCACGAAGCGCATGGATGTCACGCGAAAACTCACCCGACAAGGACCGACCTGCACTTCGGGCCGCCGCTTCAGTGCTGGCGTCGATCAGGTCTGCAATCGCCTCGGCCTGTGCCAGATCGATTTTTCCGTTCAGGAAGGCCCGGTGCGTGAACTCCCCCGGGCGGGCAACGCGGATGGCAGGCATACGCGGCAGCCGGGTGTCGGGGTCAATCGTCAGGCCCGCCTCGAGCACCCTTGCCAACAACAACTGCAGGACGACCGGCCCGCCATGGGCCTGGAACTCGACCACGTCTTCGCCGGTGTACGAATGGGGTGCCGGAAAATAGATAGCCAGCCCCTGGTCAATCGCTTCACCACCAGCACGCAAAAAGGGCAGGTAGGTGGCCTCCCGCGGCTTGAGTGCCCGCCCGCAAATCGCCCTGACAATGGGTACAACTGTGGCGCCGGACACACGGACTATGCCGACCGCGCCGCGCCCCGGCGCCGTAGCAACGGCCACGATCGGGTCCTGGTGTTGCGTCAGCATGGCGCCTGGGGCAGGTTCACATCAATTGAACTTCGGCAAGTTGAATTGAGGGGGCACACCCATGCGGGTGTTGATGATCCACTGCTGCGCAATCGACAAAATGTTGTTGGTAATCCAATACAGCACCAGGCCGGCAGGAAAGAAAAAGAACATCACCGAAAAAGCCAGCGGCATGAACCACATCAGCTTGGCCTGCATTGGATCGGGTGGTGCCGGATTCAGGGCCGTTTGAAGCATGGTGGTCGCCGTCATGATCAACGGCAGCACATAAAATGGGTCGGGAGACGACAAGTCATGGATCCACAGCGCCCACGGCGCATTTCGCATTTCAACGCTGGACAGCAACACCCAGTACAGGGCAATAAAAACCGGAATCTGGACCATGATCGGGAAGCAACCACCCATCGGGTTGACTTTTTCTTCGCGGTAGATGCGCATCATTTCCTGCTGCATTTGCTGCGGATTGTCCTTAAGGCGCTCCCGCATCTCCGTAATTTTTGGATTGACGGCCTTCATCTTGGCCATGCTGGCGTAGGCCTTGGCATTGAGCCAGTAAAACGCAATCTTCAACAAAACCACCAGCGCCACGATGGACCAGCCCCAATTGCCGATGAAACCGTACAACCGGTCCAACAACCAATATAGCGGTTTGGCAAGAATCGTCAGCCAACCATAGTCCTTGACCAACTCAAGGCCCGGGGCAAGGGCTTCCAGCGCATTTTCTTCCTGGGGTCCGGCGAAGAATTTGGCGTCGACTGCTTTGCTAGCCCCGGGCGCAATCTCACCCAAAGGAGAAATCATGCCCACCGCGTACAGGTTGGTATCGACCTTTCGCATGAACAGATCACGCTTGATGCCGTCGGCCAGAATCCAGGCGCTGGCGAAGTAATGCTGCACCATCGCAACATAGCCGTTGCTGGACTGCTTTTCGATTTCGACCTTGTTTTTCTCAATGTCAGTGAATTCCACCTTCTGGTATTTTTGCGCTTCGGTGTAAACCGCAGGCCCGGTGAACGTGGAATAAAAGGAAGACTCGCCAGGGGGCTTGTTCCCGTCGCGAACCAGCTGGAGATAGAGCTGCGGTGACACGGCCGCCGTGCCCGTGTTCACGACCTCATGTCGAACCGCAACCGCATAGGAGCCTCGGGTCAGCGTATAGGTCTTGACCAGCTTGACGCCGCCTTGCTCGGGCGATTCAAACTTCACACTCAAGTCATTGGCACCGTCCTTCAACGTGCGGTCTCCAGGCACAGCGGCCATGACGGTTTTGTGCGTTGGATACCCGCCGCCACCGGCGCCGGCGATCAAACCAGTCTGCGCCAGATAAGTGCGGTCCTTGCTTTCCTCGAGGAGGACAAATTTCCTGGCCTTGTCTGCCATATCGATATGCTTGACGAATTCGGTGCGGACTATCGAGCCGCCTTCCGTGTCAAAGAGGATGTTGAGTACATCCGTGGAAACCGCCAGCCGCTCTCGGGGCAAGGCCGCCGCGACAGCCACCTGCGCAGCACCAGGAACCAGCGCCGGATTGACACTGCCTGCGGGCGCCGTGGCAACGCCCGCGACAGGGACGCCCGAATTGACGGTGCCAGACGCAGCGGGAGCGCTTGTCTGCGCGACAGTTTTGGCGGGGCTTGGGAAAAACGTGGCCTTGTGCCCGTTGTACACCTGCCACTGGTCCCACAGCATGACCATCGAAAAACCGAAAATCACCCACAAAATGTTGCGTCGAATATCGTTCATGAAGAATTCTTTTGAGAGTTTGAGGGGATCAGCCGAGTCAACAGGCGCGGCATTTCAAGGGGAGCCGGATCGTGTCCGCCCTGACACCAAGGGTGGCAGCGCGCCAACCGGCACAAGGTTAGGTAGCCGCCACCAACCGCGCCATGCCGCTCAAGCACCTGAAGGCTGTAGGCCGAACAACTGGGCTCAAACCTGCACGCCGAGCCCAGCCACGGGCTTAGCAACAGTCGATAACCTTTTACCAGCGCGAGCAGGAAACCTTTCATCATGGCGCTGAGAAGCCGTTTGATGGGGTGACGCGTTGCATTGCCGGC
>JANMCB010000441.1:0-10258 GCA_031360805.1 Rhodoferax sp. | reverse complement strand
GCGGTGTACGAAACCATCGTTCGAATGGCGCAGGATTTTTCGCTGCGCCATATGCTGGTGGACGGCCAGGGCAACTTCGGGTCGGTCGACGGCGACAACGCAGCCGCCATGCGTTACACCGAAATCCGGATGTCCAAGATCGCCCACGAGCTGCTGGCTGATCTGGACAAGGAAACCGTCGATTTCGGCCCCAACTACGACGGCAGCGAGCAGGAGCCGCTGGTCATGCCAGCCCGTTTTCCTAATTTGCTGGTCAACGGCTCATCCGGTATTGCCGTGGGCATGGCCACCAACATCCCGCCACACAACCTGAATGAAGTAATTGACGGCTGCCTGCACTTGCTGCGCAACCCGGAAGCGTCGATTGACGAATTGATGGAGATCATTCCGGCGCCCGACTTCCCCACCGCCGGCATCATTTACGGTATCAATGGCGTGAAAGACGGCTACCGCACCGGCCGCGGCCGCGTGGTGATGCGCGCCAAGTGCCATTTTGAAGACATCGACAAGGGCCAGCGCCAGGCCATCATCGTGGACGAGCTGCCTTACCAGGTCAACAAAAAGACGCTGCAGGAACGCATGGCCGAGCTGGTGCACGAGAAGAAGATTGAAGGCATCAGCCACATCCAGGACGAGAGCGACAAATCCGGCATGCGCCTGGTGATCGAGTTGAAACGCGGCGAAGTGCCTGAAGTGGTGCTGAACAACCTTTACAAGCAGACGCAACTGCAAGACACCTTCGGCATCAATATGGTGGCGTTGATCAACGGCCAGCCGAAATTGTGCAATTTGAAGGACTTGATCGAAGTATTTCTGGAGCACCGCCGCGAAGTCGTTACGCGACGGACTATCTATACCTTGCGCAAGGCGCGCGAACGCGGCCATGTGCTGGAAGGCCTGGCTGTTGCGCTGGCCAATATCGACGAATTCATCGCGATCATCAGGAACGCGCCCACACCGCCGGTGGCCAAAGCCGAGTTGATGGCCAAGGCGTGGGACAGCAAGCTGGTGCGCGAAATGCTGACCCGCACGCGGGCCGACGGTGGCGCCATCAATGCGGACGACTACCGTCCTGACGGGCTGGACAAAATGGTGGGAATGGGCAGCGATGGCCTGTACCGCCTTTCAGACACGCAGGCGCACGAAATTTTGCAAATGCGCCTGCAGCGCCTCACGGGGCTTGAGCAGGACAAGATCGTCGCCGAATACAAGGAAGTGATGAGCGAGATAGAGGACTTGCTGGACATTCTCAGCAAGCCCGAGCGCGTCTCCATCATCATCGGTGATGAGTTGACAGCAATCCGCACAGAGTTCGGCCAAACCAAGGTTGGCGCCAGGCGCAGCCTGGTGGAGCACAGTTCATATGACCTGTCGACCGAGGACCTGATCACGCCCACTGACATGGTGGTGACGCTGAGCCACAGCGGGTATATCAAAAGCCAGCCGTTGGGTGAATACCGGGCGCAAAAACGCGGTGGGCGCGGAAAGCAGGCAACAGCCACGAAAGAGGACGATTGGGTTGACCAGCTTTTCATTGCGAATACCCACGACTACATCCTGTGTTTCAGCAACCGTGGGCGTCTGTATTGGCTCAAGGTTTGGGAAGTGCCGCAAGGTTCGCGCGGCTCCCGTGGGCGGCCGATTGTCAATATGTTCCCGTTGCTCGAAGGTGAAAAAATCACCGTGGTGTTGCCTTTGACTGGTGAAAAACGCAGTTTTCCGGCGGACCAGTTTGTGTTTATGGCCACCCGCATGGGTACAGTCAAGAAAACGACGCTGGATGAGTTCAGCAATCCGCGCAAGGCGGGAATTATTGCGGTGGACCTGGACCCGGGGGACTTCCTGATCGGCGCCTCGCTCACTGATGGCGAGCATGACGTGATGTTGTTCAGTGATGGCGGCAAGGCTGTGAGGTTTGATGAAAACGATGTGCGCCCAATGGGTCGCACTGCACGGGGTGTGCGCGGGATGATGCTGGAGGACGGTCAAAGCGTCATTGCCATGCTGGTCGCAGAAGATGAGCAGCAAAGCGTACTGACCGCTACTCAGAATGGGTATGGCAAACGCACCAGTATCACGGAATACACCCGCCATGGGCGGGGCACCAAGGGCATGATTGCCATTCAACAAAGTGAGCGCAATGGCAAGGTGGTGGCAGCGACGCTGGTCCACGCCGATGACGAAATCATGCTGATAACCGACCGCGGTGTGCTGGTGCGCACGCGGGTTAGTGAAATTCGCGAGTTGGGCCGAGCCACGCAGGGCGTGACCCTTATTGGGCTGGACGACGGCTCCCAGCTTAGCGGCTTGCAGCGCATTGTCGAAAACGATGCGATTCCGCCTGAAGGCGGTGTACCCGACGTCGGTGCAGACGACGCCGAGGTGTGAAAACGACCCCGATCAACCCGTCCGGGTCCAACTTGGCAGATCTGCGCGTGCAGATCGACTCCCTGGATGCAGAACTATTGCGTCTGCTGAACCAGCGAGCGCATGTGGCGGAGCAGGTTGGCGAAGTAAAGCGGCGCGAGGGGTCGCCCTTTTTCCGCCCGGATCGGGTCGCGCATGTCATCGAGAAAATTCAGACTGCCAATGCGGGGCCTTTGAAGGGCACCCATGTTGCAGCCATCTGGCGGGAAATCATGTCAGCTTGCCTGGCGCTCGAAGCACCTCAGCGCGTGGCTGTGCTGGGGCCAGCCGGAACTTTCTGCGAACAGGCGGCGCTTGAATTTTTTGGTAGCGCGGTCGAGCTGATTTATTGCGCCAATTTTGACGAGGTCTTCCATGCCACGGAAGCCGGGCGCGCGCAGTTTGGTGTGGTCGGCGTTGAAAGTTCAGCCGAAGGTGTGGTGACCCGTTCTCTGGATCTTTTTCTGCGTACGCCGACCCAGATGGTCGGCGAGGTCAGCTTGATGGTGCGGCACAACGTTTTGCGCCTGAGCAATTCTCTGGACGGCATTGAAGTCGTGCTGGCGCATCCACAAGCGCTTGCGCAGTGCCAGGGCTGGCTGACTCAACATCTGCCCAACGCCGAGCGCCGCGCGGTTTCCAGCAATGCGGAAGGGGCACGCCTGGCCACCACCAACCCGGCTTGGGCCGGTTTGGCGAGCGACCGCGCTGCCACCCAGTTTGGGTTGCACATTGCCGCCCATGCTGTGCAGGACGACGCCCATAACCGAACTCGCTTCGCCGTGATTTGCCTTCCGCAAACGCTGGCAACCCCTCCAGCGAGCGGGCATGACTGCACCAGTTTGGTTGTATCTGTTCCCAACCAGCCTGGTGCATTGCATGACCTGCTCATTCCGCTGAAAACCCATGGTGTGTCCATGACCCGGTTTGAATCGCGACCAGCCCGGACCGGCCAGTGGGAATACTACTTCTATATCGACATTCAAGGTCACCCGTCCCAGCCGCACATCGCGTCGGCGCTCAAGGAATTGCAAACACTTTGTGCGTTTTACAAGGTTCTCGGCACCTATCCCGTCAGCAAATGATTCGGCCACGCCTGTCACTTTCTGAATTGCGCGGGCAACCGGGAAGGCCGAATTCCCCGGGGGCGGTCTGTCGAATAAATGCCGGATTTCCTTTGCATGGTATGAGTTATGTTTGAACAACTGGGCTTGATAGGTTGCGGTCTGATGGGCGGTTCGTTCGCGCTGGCTTTGAAGCGCGCTGGGCTGGTCAAACGTGTCGTCGGTTACAGCAAGTCTCCGTCCACAACAGAACGGGCGCGCAGCCTGGGTGTCATTGACGTTGAAGCGCCGTCGGCACTGCTGGCGGTGTCGGGGGCCGACATCGTGCTGATCGCGGTGCCGGTGTCCGCGACAGAGGCCACCTTCAAGGCAATAAAGCATCTTGTAACGCCGCAGATGCTCATCATGGATGTCGGTTCGACCAAGCGTGAAGTGATTGACGCTGGACGACGCGCATTGCGTGAGCAGATAGGATCGTTTGTACCGACCCATCCGATTGCGGGCAAGGAAGTCTCCGGCGTAGAACACGCTGACGCCGACCTGTATATCGGCAAACAGGTGATCCTGACGCCGATTGAGCGCACCCTGACCTCGCAATTGCAAAGGGCGGTGGACGTCTGGACCGGTTTGGGTTGCCGTGTGTTGCAGATGTCGCCGGAAGAGCATGACGCTGCCTTTGCCGCTGTCAGCCACTTGCCTCACTTGATCTCATTCGCCCTGATGAATGCGATCGCGGGTCAAGCCAAGGGCAAGGAATTTCTTTCGCTGGCCGGCCCCGGGTTTCGCGATTTCACCCGTATTGCAGCAAGTGACCCCACGGTCTGGCGCGATATCATGATTTCCAATCGCGAAGAACTGCTGGCTCAAACGAAAATATTCAAACGCAATCTTGAAACGCTTGAACTGATGATTTCGAGCAGTAACGCTGATGCACTTGAGACCCTGATAGACCAGGCCAGCCTGGCACGTGCCAACTGGACCATGACTTCCAACAAGCCTCAGCGCTAACGCAGAGTCCGCGCCGCGCAAACGGCGGATTGCATAATCAAGCACCGCCATGTTCGCTACCGCCTATCTTGACTTGCCACCGCTGACCGCTGCTGCGGGAACGGTATCGCTTCCAGGCTCCAAGAGCATCTCCAACCGGGTGTTGCTGCTGGCGGCTCTTTGTACCGGGGTGACCACGCTTTACGATCTGCTGGATTCCGACGACACGCGCGTGATGCTGGACGCTCTGACCACGCTCGGGTGCGAGGTGCGTCAAACAGGCGGCAAGGTTGAAATTGTGGGTCTGGGTGGGGCGCTTGCCACTTCAAGTGCCGATCTGTTTATGGGCAACGCCGGTACTGCCATGCGACCGCTGACTGCTGCGCTGGCCGTGTTGGGTGGCAATTTCAAGTTGCACGGCGTGCCTCGCATGCACGAGCGGCCGATTGGCGACCTGGTCGACGCTTTGCGCCTGTTGGGCTGCCAAATTGACTATTCCGGGCGCACCGGCTACCCGCCACTTCATATCGGTTCGCCTACCTTGCAAATCGACGTACCCATTCAAGTCCGCGGCGACGTTTCCAGCCAATTTTTAACGGCATTGCTGATGGCATTGCCACTCGTTGCGAGCAAAGACATCGTGATCGAAGTTTTGGGGGAATTGATATCCCGCCCTTACATCGAAATCACGCTGAATCTGCTTGCCCGTTTCGGGGTGGTTGTGAGGCGAGATGGCTGGCAGCGATTCACAATTCCCGCTGGGAGTCGTTTGAAAACGCCCGGGACCATTCACGTGGAGGCGGATGCTTCTTCAGCAAGCTATTTCATTGCGCTGGGCGCCATCGCGACCAGAGGCTCGGGGCAGGCAGCGCCAGCTTCAATCAGGATCGAAGGAGTAGGTGCGACCTCCATCCAGGGCGACATCCGGTTTGTTGAAGCTGCTGTCCAGATGGGCGCTGTCATCGAAAGTGGTCCGAATTGGCTGGAGGTTTCCTGTGGTGCCTGGCCGCTCAAAGCCATTGATCTCGATTGCAACCACATTCCTGATGCAGCCATGACACTGGCGGTAATGGCCCTGTACGCCAGCGGTACCACGACGTTGAGAAATATTGCCAGCTGGCGCGTGAAGGAGACCGACCGCATCGCCGCCATGGCAACTGAATTGCGCAAATTTGGAGCAACTGTGGATGAGGGTGACGACTTCATCCAGATAACACCGCCCTCGTCTCCACAGGATTGGAGAGCGGCCAGTGTGCACACCTATGACGATCATCGCATTGCGATGTGTTTTTCACTTGCAGCTTTCAACCCGGCGAAGCTGCCTGTACGAATCGAGGATCCCAAGTGTGTTGCGAAGACCTTCCCCGATTACTTTGAAACACTGTTTTCAGTGGCCTTGACGCCCTCTACCCACATCCCGGTGATTTGTATTGATGGACCCACAGCGTCAGGAAAGGGAACGCTGGCGGCCGAACTGGCCAAACAGCTCGGCTACCAGTTTCTGGATTCCGGATCGTTGTACCGACTCACCGCACTGGCCGCCCTTCGTGCCGGGTGGTCGCTGGATTCAAGCGGCGCGGCCCAGATTGCAGACATGGTCGGTCAACTCAAAATCCAGTTCAAGGATGACCGGGTGCTTTTGGGTCAGCAGAATGTCGACAATATGGTGGACATCAGCGACATCATTCGCACAGAAGAAGCCGGAATGAATGCTTCTAAAGTTTCGGCGCTGCCTCAAGTGCGGGCAGCACTGGTCGCGCTCCAGCACGGTTTTCGGCAACTGCCAGGCCTGGTTGCTGATGGACGCGATATGGGAACCGTCATCTTTCCCAATGCCAGCCTGAAGGTTTTCTTGACAGCCAGCGCCGAGCGACGCGCTGAGCGGCGCTATAAACAGTTGATTTCAAAGGGAATTTCAGCTACACTCCCATTTCTTCGCGCTGATCTTGAAGCGCGTGACGCCCGGGATTCATCTCGGGCCGTTGCGCCTTTGAAGCCAGCGCAAGATGCTTTGCTGCTTGACAACTCTGAACTGACGGTTGAACAATCCGTCGAGACAGTGTTGAACTGGTGGCAAGGCAGGCAGCCATTTTTGAAGGCTTGATTGCTTTTTGATGGCTAAACCGGTCCACACGACCAGCAATGCGCTGCACCTAAGCGCCCGGTTGTGTGGTTCAACAACTTAACCCCGTGGTTGAGCTGCAGATTGCCATGCAGTGAATTCCGCAAACTAGATTGTGGCTAGCGCCGCACCAAAAAATGTCCGAATCTTTCGCAGACCTGTTTGAAGAATCACAGAAACGCTCAGAAACCCGAATTGGCGAAGTTGTCACTGCTGAAGTTGTGCGCATCGAGCACAGCTTTGTTGTTGTCAACGCCGGCCTCAAATCTGAAGCCTATGTTCCCTTGTCCGAGTTCAAGAGCGACAAAGGCGAGCTCGAATGCCAAGTAGGTGAATTTGTCTCCGTGGCCATTGTTGCCATGGAAAACGGCTACGGCGACACCATTGTCAGCCGCGACACCGCCAAGCGCCTGGCTTCGTGGATGAGCCTTGAGAAGTCCCTCGAGTCCGGCGAATTTGTCACTGGCACGACCAGCGGCAAAGTCAAGGGTGGCTTGACCGTGCTGGTTAACGGCATCCGCGCCTTCCTGCCCGGCTCGCTGGTCGACACCCGTCCCACCAAAGACTTGTCTCCGTACGAGAACAAGACGATGGAATTCAAGGTCATCAAGCTCGACCGCAAGCGCAACAACGTTGTGTTGTCGCGCCGCGCTGTGGTCGAAGCCTCGATGGGCGAAGAGCGCGCCAAGCTGATGCAGACCCTCAAAGAAGGCTCTGTGGTTCACGGCGTGGTCAAGAACATCACCGAGTACGGTGCGTTTGTGGACTTGGGCGGCATCGACGGCCTGCTGCACATCACCGACATGGCCTGGCGCCGTGTGCGTCACCCAAGCGAAGTGGTGACTGCGGGTCAGGAAATCACTGCCAAGATCCTGAAGTTTGACACCGAGAAAAACCGTGTGTCATTGGGTCTGAAGCAGATGGGCGACGACCCATGGATGGGAGTGAACCGCCGCTACCCGCAAGGCACGCGCATGTTCGGCAAGATCACGAACATCGCCGACTACGGCGCGTTTGTGGAACTCGAGCCCGGCATTGAAGGCCTGGTGCACGTGTCGGAGATGGACTGGACCAACAAAAACATTGCGCCTTCCAAGCTGGTCACCCTGGGCGACGAAGTTGAAGTCATGGTTCTGGAAATTGACGAAGACAAACGCCGCATTTCTTTGGGCATGAAGCAGTGCAAGGCCAACCCATGGCAGGAATTTGCACAAAACACCAAGCGCGGCGACCGCGTCAAGGGCCCGATCAAATCCATCACCGATTTCGGCGTTTTCGTCGGACTTGCCGCTGGCATTGACGGCCTGGTTCATCTGTCCGACCTGAGCTGGAACGAAACCGGCGAAGCGGCGGTGCGCAACTACAAAAAGGGCCAGGAAGTTGAAGCTCTGGTGCTGGCTGTGGACGTTGACCGCGAACGCATCTCGTTGGGCATCAAACAGCTGGACTCTGATCCGTTTACCACCTTTGTGTCGATCAACGACAAGGGCCAGGTTGTGACTGGCAAGGTCAAGACCGTTGACCCCAAGGGCGCTGAAATTGACCTGGGCGATGACATCATCGGATACCTGCGCGCTTCGGAAATTTCACGTGACCGCGTGGAAGATGCCCGCAACGTGCTCAAGGAAGGCGACGAAGTTACGGCGGTTGTGGTCAATGTGGACCGCAAGACCCGCAACATCCAGCTGTCCATCAAGGCCAAGGACGCAGCTGACCAGAGCGAAGCAATGGCGACCCTGAGCCAGGCGTCCGCCCGTGAAAACGCCGGTACTACCAGCCTGGGCGCGTTGTTGCGTGCCAAGCTGGACAACAACAACTGATTGTTGATGTTCCGTTGACCAGAGCGACCGGAGCCTTGCGCCGGTCGCTTTTTTTATTTGTAGAGTCCTGCTATGACCCGCTCCGATCTTGTTGAAGAACTGGCCAATCGTTTTGTGCAATTGACGCACCGCGACACCGAATTTGCCGTCAAGGCAATTCTTGACGCGATGAACGACGCATTGGTGCGCGGCCATCGCATCGAAATTCGCGGGTTTGGCAGTTTCTCTATCAATCGCCGGCCGCCGCGGCTTGGGCGCAATCCACGCAGTGGAGAGAGCGTAGCAATACCCGAAAAACGGGTTCCACATTTCAAACCGGGAAAAGCCTTGCGTGAATCAGTCGATCAAAGAACAGCCCAGATCAATCTGGATGCGGCCGCTTGAGCTCAGGTCCAGCGCCGGTAAAATTGTGCTGCTAGGGGGACATCGATGAAACACCTTGTCTGGTGCTTGAAGTGGCTGCTCGGTGCAGCCGTTTTTTTTGCCCTTTTTGCTTTCGCGCTGAACAACCAGCAGGACGCAACCTTACGCTTCTTTTTCGGAACGCAATGGCGCATGCCAATGGCGTTGATCGTCCTGTTTGCATTTGCAATTGGTTTGGCGTTGGGCATCCTGGCCATGGTGCCACGTTGGTGGACCCAGCGCAGTGCGGCAGCGCGCGCCCGAAAATATGCGCCGGTCCTAGAGGCTCAGAGTACGCATGGACTTTGACTTTAGCTGGGTCTTGCTGGGGCTGCCAGTTGCGTTTGGACTGGGGTGGCTGGCGTCTCGGTTTGACCTGCGCCAAATGCGGCTGGAAAACCGTCAAGCGCCCAAGGCCTATTTTCGGGGTTTGAATTTCTTGCTCAATGAGCAGCAGGATCAGGCCATTGATGCATTCATCGAAGCGGTGCAAAACGACCCGGATACTTCGGAATTGCACTTCGCACTGGGCAATCTTTTTCGGCGCCGTGGTGAATACCAACGTGCGGTCCGGGTTCATGAGCACCTGTTGTCCCGGGGTGACTTGAGCGCTGCTGATCGAAGCCGGGCGCAATATGCATTGGCGCTGGACTATCTGAAGGCCGGTTTGCTGGACCGCGCAGAAGCTGCTCTTCTCAAGCTTGAGGGGACGGCCTTTGAAGCGCAAGCCCGCATCGCCTTGTTGGCCAACTATGAGCGCTCGCGCGACTGGGTGCACGCAGCGGCAATTGCCCAAAAGCTTGAAAAAAATGAACAGGGAAGCTTCAGTGCTCGCCTGGCGCATTATCTGTGTGAGCAGGCTGCGATCAGCATCAATTCCTCTGACAACGCCGCTGCCGTGCGACTGTTGCAACAAGCCACCGAAATTGCCCCGACAGCGCCGCGCCCGCGCATGGATCTGGCGCGATTGTTCGAACAAGCTGGTGAACCGGGCGCTGCGTTTGACCTTTTGAAAGAAGCGCTGACCAGTTCACCCGGTGCTACACCCCTCTTGGCGCCTTTGATGGCCAAGGTGGCAGTCGCTGCTGACCGCTCGTCCGAGGCGCTTGACCTGGTCAAGGCAGCCTATCAGCAGTCGGCCTCACTGGATGTGCTGGAAGCCATCGTCACCCTGGAGGCATCCACACCCGACCCCACGCCTAGCGCGCGGGACTGGTATGTGCACCACCTGCAACGTGAACCATCATTGGTAGCTGCCGCAAAATGGATCGCAGGGGAAAAGCTTGAGCACGAGCAGTTTCACCCCCAGGTTCAACGCGCGCTTGACCACGCTGTCATGCCACTTACCCGATACCGGTGTGCCGCCTGCGGTTTCGAAGCCAAACAGCATTTCTGGCAATGCCCGGGCTGCCAGTCGTGGGACAGTTACCCGGCGCGGCGGGTGGAGGAGTTATGAA
>JANMCB010000417.1:0-10758 GCA_031360805.1 Rhodoferax sp. | reverse complement strand
GTGGTGGTGATGCCTTTGTAGTTGGTGGCGCCGATCATGGGGCCATAAACTTTAGGGTCAGCACTTCCAGCGCGCTTCATGGCGTCAACCAGAACGTGCACTGCGTCGTACACATACGGGCTGTAAACCTGGAATTGCTTGGGGTACTTGGCTTCGTAGCGGGCCATCCAGGCCGCACCGCCAGGCATTTTGGCCAACGATGCACCGCCTTCAGCGCAAACCACATTGTCCAGCGTCTTGGCGCCAGCCGATTGCTTGATTAGGTCATTGGTGCAAATGCCGTCGCCACCGAAGTACTTGACGTTGGTCAACCCCAGTTGCTCCATCTGGCGCAGCATAGGGCCGGCCTGTGGATCCATGCCGCCGAAGAACACGCCGTCCGGGTTTTTAGCCTTGATGGCGGTCAGGATGGACATGAAGTCAACCGACTTGTCGGTGGTGAACTGCTCGTCCACAATCGTGATGCCCTTGGCAGCAGCGGTTTTCTTGAAAACATCTGCCACGCCCTGGCCGTACGCGGTACGGTCGTCAATCACGGCAATGCGCTTGAGCTTCAAGGCATCTGCAGCGTAGAAGGCCAGGCCGGCACCCAATGCGTTGTCGTTGGCCAGCAGGCGCCAGGTGGTTTTATAGCCGGGCTTGGTCAGGTTGGGGTTGGTGGCCGATGGGGTGATGTGGGGAATACCGCAATCGTTATAGATTTTGGAGGCAGGAATCGTGGTGCCTGAGTTCAGGTGACCGGCTACGCCTGCCACTTTGGCGTCGCACAGCTTCTGCGCAACGGCTGCACCCTGCTTTGGATCAGCAGCGTCGTCTTCGGCCACCAATTCAAATTTGACTTTTTTACCACCGATCATCACACCAGCCGCGTTCAGATCGTCAATGGCCATGCGCGCGCCATTTTCATTGTCTTTACCGTAAGCTGCCTGCGCACCCGAGATAGGGGCAACGTGACCGATCTTGACGACCATGTCTTGCGCAAAAGCCACGCCAGCAGCGGCTGCAATGGCAGCGGCAACAGTAACTTTCAATTTCATTTGCATAAACTACTCCAGATAAAAAACAAAGAAAGGCAAAAATGTGAATGTAATGCGTCCACGGGCGGCAGAATAGCGCAATTTTTATGCCAAACCTATAGGGAAGATACCAACAACCACCTGTCAACCGGATTCATTGCGGGTGCGTACCAATTCATTGGTGACGCCCTCCATGACCGCTTCGCGCACAGCGGCTTCGATCTCCAGCTGGATCATCGGCATCAATTGCTCGATTTGACCGTGAATGAGTGCGCCCACAGCAAGCTTCAAACGTGCCTGAAGCGGTGCTTCCAGGCGCAGCATGATCCGGCTGACGCTGAGCTCCAGGGCCGTCACTGGTTGGGCGTTGAGCGGCAAATCAACCGCCGGGCCGTCGCCACCCGCACCAGAATGCGTATTTTCGCGCCGGGGCTGCACCACCTCGGTGAGAGTCGGCAAAAAGCGCGGAAGGTGTTTAGGACTGGTGGCCATCACGACGGCGACTTTGCGGCCAGGTCGTGGCGAGTCAAGGTGTAGCCCCGACTGGCGTAATACTTCCAGCGCTCACGGGCAAGCCGCCGATCAACTTCCTCGTTGCCCACCAGTTCAGCCATGCGCTCATAACTCTCAAAACCCTCCGGGACGTGATCACCCAGGTTCACCAGTACCGAGCGCGTCAACAGCGCGCTGGCGGAATCGGTGGATGTTCCGGTTTGCACCGGCTGGCCCAACAACACGGGAGACGCTGCAACCATGGCCGCGCTGTCATCGTGAAAGCAATGGGCAATGAAGTCCGTTGGCGAAACGGCCCATAACAGCGCGTCCAGTTGACCCAAAACCTGCGGCGACCCGGTCACGGCGATTTTGGCCCCGCCGTTGACGGTTTTACGCAGCAGCCGACACGCATAGTTCAGCTTGTCGGGTGCGTTGAAATGAAACGATATTTCAGTCAAAACTTGACGCCAGTTGCCACTTGAATTCGGTCAATTGGGCGCGGTTGCTGCCGGCTTTTTCCTCGCTTTGACCGTTGTTGCCGGTGAAGCGGGCAACCCGGGAGCCGCCGCCTGTGCCATTACAAAGTCCAGCAACAAACCAACCGGCCGGCCGGTGGACCCCTTCGCCGCGCCGCCTTTCCAGGCCGTTCCGGCAATGTCCAGGTGCGCCCACGGGAACTTGGTTGCAAACCGTTGCAAAAATTTGGCGGCTGTCACGGCGCCCCCTGCCCGGCCCGCAACGTTGGCTACATCGGCAAAATTTGTTTTGAGACCCTCGGCGTAATCGTCGTCCAGCGGCATGCGCCAGCACAGGTCCTGTGACGACTCGCCCGCCTCATACAGCTGTTTGGCAAGCGCGTCGGTCGAGGCGAACATGCCACTTCGCACACCGCCCAAGGCGACAACGCAGGCGCCAGTCAACGTGGCGATATCCACCACCGCGCGCGGTTTGAAGCGCTCGGCGTAGGTCAGCGCGTCGCAAAGGACCAGTCGGCCTTCCGCATCGGTGTTCAGGATCTCGATGGTCTGGCCGCTCATGCTGGTGACCACATCGCCTGGCTTGACGGCGCGACCGTCGGGCATGTTCTCGCAGGCCGGAACCAGCCCGATGACATTGATGGATGGCTTGATTTCTGCCAGCGCACGAAACACACCCAACACGCTGGCAGCGCCGCACATATCGAACTTCATTTCGTCCATCTCGGCAGCCGGTTTGATAGAGATACCACCCGTGTCAAAGGTGATGCCTTTACCGATCAGCACCAGTGGCGCCTGCGACGCTGCTGCGCCGTCATAGCGCAGCACAATAAAGCGCAGTTCCTCCTCGGAGCCCTTCGCCACGGACATGAACGAGCCCATGCCCAGTTTTGCAACCTGCTTGGGGCCCAACACCTCGCATTTCACCTTGGGCAACTTCGCCAGTGCCTTGGCGGCCTGTGCCAACAAAGTGGGGGTGGCGTGGTTTGCCGGGCGATTGCCCCATTCTTTGGCAAGCTCGATGCCTCGAACGGTGGATACGGCATTGTCAAACGCGGTTTTGGCGCTGTCAGCATCATCAACCGCCAGGGTCAAAGTCACAATCGTGCGACCTTCCGGCTTGGATTTGGTGGTGGTGAATATGTAGCTGGCATCTGCCGCGCAGACGACGGCACTTGCTATCACCTGGGCGCTAACCGGAGCTGCCACAACCAGCATCGCCTTTTTAACGGTTTTGACGGATTTGATGCTGCCGACTGCCGCACTGACCGCCTGACGGGCCTGTTTGACCGATCCGTCACCCAGGCTCGCGACGACAATGCGGGGAGCAGCCACGCCGCCGACGCCATAAAGGTGCAGCAGCTTGCCAGGTTTGGCGTCCAGATCGCCTCGTTTTTGGGCTTGACTGATCAGCGCCGAAAGGCTATCTGTGCCAGGCACAAAGCTGGCAGTCACCAGGACCAGCAGCGCATCGCATTTTTCGGTCAATGCCTGGGGCAAACTACAACGCTTGAGTTCAAAGTTCATAATTCGGCTTTTTCCTGGTTGACGCACGTCTTGTTTCGGTAGCCTGCAATGTTATTCCATTCTTCACTTCGCAAGGAACTCGCCCGCAGTTTTGGCGCGACCCTGATCGTGCTTGTTACGGTCGTCATGACCATGACACTGATCCGCACGCTGGGCCAGGCGTCCCGGGGCAGCTTTAACCCGTCAGACGTGATGATGGTCGTCGGCTACACCGTACTCACCTTTTTACCCAACGTGATGACCATGGGCCTGTTCATCGCGACAGTGGGGACGCTCACCCGGCTCTACCGTGACAGCGAAATGGTGATCTGGTTTGGTGCCGGGATGGGCCTGCGCAGCCTGCTGGGTCCGCTGTTCCGGTTCGCCTGGCCGATTTTGCTGGCGGTCGGTGCACTGGCGCTGTTTGTTTTTCCCTGGGCCAACAGCCAGATTGAAGGCATCAGGGACCACTACGAAAAGCGTGGCGATCTGGAGCGCGTGGAGCCCGGACGGTTTCAGGAATCTGCTGACGGCAGCCGCGTGTTTTTTGTGGAAAGGACCATGGTTGACCAGCGCGCTGGCAATAATGTTTTTATCGCCACCACGGAAAACGGGAAGCAGACGGTAACGACGGCACGCGGTGGCCGGGTTGAAAACATCGGGCCAGATCAGTTTTTGCTGCTGGACCGCGGGCAGCGGCTGGAGAGCTCACTGGACCGGTCGAACCTGAAAATCAGTGAATTTGCGGAGTACGGCGCCAAAGTGGGCGTGGGCGGCCTGGCGGGCAAAGACAACAAGCCGCTGAACACCCTGTCCAGCCGTGAACTGGTGAGCAAACCCACGGCGCGGGGTTTGGGCGAACTGTCGTGGCGGATCGGGTTCGTGCTGGTTGCTGCCAATTTGATGATCATTGCGATCGCCTCGTCGCGCATTAACCCGCGCGTCGGACGAACCGGCAATCTGGTTTTTTCGATGTTTGCGTTTCAGGTGTACCTGAATTTTCTCAATCTGGGGCAAAACTGGATTGCTGCTGGCGAAATCGGATTTGCCGTCTTTACGGTGGCTTTGCATGGCGGCGTACTGCTGCTGGGTTTGTTCTGGTTGACCAAGCGGCACAACAACTGGGGGTGGCTGCCCCCTGCCGGGTTTATGGGTGAATTGATGCGTCCCCGACGAATCGGCTCAAGCGCCCCGGGGCCGGCGGCATGAAGACGATCCGCCGCCTGATATTTGGTGAGGTCACTTACGCAGTTGCGTTTGTCACCGCCGGCTTTTTGGTGCTGTTTTCATTTTTTGACCTGGTGGATCAAATTCAAGCCATTGGCCGCCAGAATGCGTTGGGCTACCAATTGCCACAGGCGCTGACCTATGTGGCATTGTTGATTCCCAACCATTTGTACGAACTGCTCCCCATCACCGTACTGATCGGCACGATTTTCGTCATGGCTCGACTGGCGCAGAGCTCTGAATTCACGATTTTGCGAACCAGCGGACTCGGACCCTGGCGCGCGCTGCGTACCTTGCTGCTGGCGGGCGTCGGCTTTGTCTTCCTGACTTTTGCCATTGGCGATTACGCAGCGCCATGGGCCAACCGGGCCGCCCAATTGCTCAAAGCGCGGTACGACGGCAACTTGACCGTCGGCCAAACCGGCGCGTGGCTGAAGGAGAAACAGCCCTACAGCCAGTTCGCGGTCAATGTGAATTCGATTGCGCCTGATGGACGCATGCTGGGCCTGCGAGTCTTCGAGTTTGACAACCAGGGTCGGCTGGTCTCAACGACAAGCGCCGAGTCCGGGCGGTTTGGCACGGGTGAAGCCTGGCACCTCGAGCAAGTTGACCGCACCGAGTTCTTTTTTGAAGCGGGCAAGGACGCCCGAATTGAGAGAAGCAGACTTGGCGTCTACCGCTGGCCGACTGAAATCAGCACCGAAATGGTGTCCACTGCAGTCCTCAAACCAGACCGCATGAGCACCATTGACCTGTTTGAGTACATTGCCCACCTGGATGCCAATGGGCAAGCTGCGCAACGCTACGAAATTGAATTCTGGAAGAAAGTGTTTTACCCCTTGAGCTGTCTGGTGATGGTGGTTTTGGCGTTGCCGTTTGCCTATTTGCATTTCCGCTCGGAAGGCATTTCAGCCTACGTATTTGGCGGGGTGATGGCCGGTATCAGTTTCTTCTTTTTGAACAATGTGTCGGGCTACGTGGGAGAGCTGCAAAACTGGCAGCCCTGGCTCACGGCGGCCCTGCCCGGCCTCATCTACTCCATGCTGTCGCTGGGTGCTTTCGGCTGGCTGGTACTGCGGCGATAGCCACAATAAGGTCCCCATGATTCAAGCTGAGAACCTGCAGGGCACAGTCCTGTTCGCCCACGGTTCACGTGATCCACTGTGGCGCCAACCGGTGGAAGCCATTGCACAACGGGCCCGCCAGCTCGATCCCCACCGACTGATCGCCTGCGCCTATCTTGAGTTGACCGAGCCGGACCTTAAATTGTGCGTCGCTGACCTTGTCGGGCGCGGCGTTCGCCGTCTGAACGTCGTACCGCTATTTTTGGGCGTTGGAAAGCATGCGCGAGAGGATCTTCCGGTCTTGATGACTGAACTCAAGGCGGCATACCCAGGCATCGCGTTCAGCCTGCAAAGTGCCGTGGGCGAAGATGCGCGGCTGGTCGACCTGATCGCCAAAATTGCCCTCGAACCGGCGTGAAGGCAACGATGCGCACCTCCGCACTGTATGGGCTGCTTGTCGTCATTGCCTTTGCCGCAGCGCTGGTACCGGCCGTGTTTCCTGCTGTCGATCTGGCGGTCGCCGGTTATTTTTTGCGAGCCGATGCGCCAATCAAGACAACCGATTGGCTTTGGGTGACTTTGATCAACGAACACACGCCCACGGTTTTTAGAAGCATCGCCGTACTGTGTTTGCCCGCCTGGCTGTTCGCCCGGCGCGCCCTGCACTACCAGCATTGGGCGTTGCCCATCGCCTTTGTGGGCTTGGCGTTGTTGCTGGGACCCGGCCTGGTGGTGAGCGGGCTCAAAGACCTGACGCAACGCGCCCGGCCATTTCACGTTACTGCGTTTGGTGGCGAAAAACAATTTACCCCGGCATTGCAAATCACCAGCCAATGCAACGACAACTGTGCGTTTGTCAGCGGCCACGCGGCCGACGGTTTCTTTTTGGTGGGATTGATTCTGCTAAGCCGCCGCCGACGTGCCTGGTGGGTAGCTTTCGGCATTGCAAGCGGGTTGGTAATTGGTTTTGCCCGCATATCGGTCGGCGCTCACTGGCTCAGCGATGTGCTGTGGGCATTTCCGGTGACGCTAGTCTGTAGTTGGGTCGTATGGGTCGGATTGACCCGCTATTACCTGCCTTTTCCAGCGCCGCAAAACGATCTGAAAAAAGCTGCGCCGTAAACGCTTAGCCGCCGAATCGTTAGATTGCCAAGGCATAATAATCGCTGATTTTCTCCGAAAAGCGATATGAACCTTCATCAATTCCGGTTTGTTCAAGAAGCCGCGCGGCGAAACCTGAACCTCACCGAGGCCGCCAAAGCCTTGCACACGTCACAGCCAGGCGTCTCCAAAGCCATCATCGAACTTGAGGAAGAGTTGGGGGTGGACGTTTTTACGCGCCACGGCAAACGACTCAAGCGCATCACTGAGCCGGGGCTCCTGGTGCTTAAAAGCATCGAAGTAATCATGCGCGAAGTGGGCAACCTCAAGCGCATTGGCGAGCAGTACAGTGCGGAAGACAGTGGAACCCTGTCGATGGCGACAACGCATACCCAGGCACGCTACGTACTGCCTGATTCGGTCGCGAAGTTGCGGCTGGCCTACCCCAAGGTCAACGTCAGCCTGCACCAGGGCGCGCCCGACCAGGTGGCCCGCATGCTGATTGACGAGATCGCCGAAATCGGCATCGCCACCGAATCGCTCGCCAACTACAGCGAACTGGTGACCCTGCCCTGCTATGAGTGGCAGCACGTGCTGGTGTTGCCAGCCACACACCCGCTGTGTGATCAGGAAGTCATTACCCTGGAAGACATTGCGCACGAACCGCTCATAACTTACCACCCGTCCTACACCGGCCGCACCAAAATTGACGCTGCCTTTGCCGCCCACAAGCTGTCGCCGCGCATCGCGCTGGAGGCCATTGACTCGGACGTGATCAAAACCTATGTTCGCCTCGGGCTGGGTGTGGGCATCGCCGCTGAAATGGCCGTGCGTGACGTGGTGGCCGAAGGCGACAAGAGCGACCTTCGGGTGCGCCCGGCCGGCCACCTGTTCGGCAAGAACGTAACCCGCGTCGCCTTCAAGCGCGGCGCCTACCTGCGCAATTTTGTCTACAAGTTTGCCGAATTGCTCAGCGAACGCCTGAGCCGGACATTGATCGACGAGGCCATGACAGGCCACGCCACCAGCACTTAACCCCAATGAAGATGCCGAATCCAACCACGCCCTCGCTGCAAACCAAGCTGCCCAATGTGGGCACCACGATCTTCACAGTCATGTCTGCGTTGGCGACAGAGAAAAACGCCGTCAACCTTGGCCAGGGTTTTCCGGATTTCAACTGCGACTCCAAGTTGGTTGATGACGTCACCCACGCCATGAAGTCAGGCCTGAACCAGTACCCGCCCATGCCCGGCATACCGGCGCTGCGTGAAGCGGTTGCGGCAAAAATCAACGCAGTGTATGGGCGTGCGTACAGGGCTCTGGATGAAATCACCATCACCGCAGGGGCCACGCAAGCCATCATCACGGCGATTCTGGCCATCGTCCACACGGGCGATGAGGTAATCGTTCTGGAGCCGTGTTACGACAGCTACGTGCCCAACATCGAGCTGGCCGGCGGCATCGTGGTGCGCGTGGCGCTCACACCGCGCACGTTCCGCCCCGACTTCGGCAAAATCGCCTCCGCCATCACGCCCAAAACCCGCGCCATCATCATCAACTCACCGCACAACCCGAGCGGCACCGTCTGGTCGCGTGAGGACATGCTGAAGCTGCAGGACATCCTGGCACCCACCAACATCTTTTTGATCAGCGACGAGGTCTACGAGCACATGGTGTTTGATGGGCAAGACCACCAAAGCGCCGCCCGCTTCGAAGGTTTGGCGGCCCGCGCCTTCATCGTCTCGAGCTTCGGCAAAACCTACCACGTGACCGGCTGGAAGGTTGGCTATGTCGCTGCCCCGGCAGCGCTGACTGCCGAATTCCGCAAAGTGCATCAGTTCAACGTCTTCACCGTCAACACCCCCGTGCAACACGGCCTGGCCACGTACATGGCAGATACCGCCCGCTACACGGAGCTACCCGCCTTCTACCAGCGCAAGCGCGACTTGTTTCGCAGCGGTTTGATGCAAACCAAATTCAAACTGCTGCCCAGTGAAGGCTCATTCTTCCAATGCGTGGACATGTCAGGCGTGAGCACCTTGAGCGAAGCCGACTTCTGCAAATGGCTGACCACCGAGATCGGCGTAGCGGCCATTCCCATGTCCGCCTTCTACGGCAACGGCTTCGATCAACGCGTGGTCCGGTTTTGCTTTGCCAAGAAGGAAGAGACGCTGAATCTGGCGTTGGCGCGGTTGGCGAAACTTTAGTTACGCGACCAAAAATGCTGCATTAAAGATACCGAATAATGCATATTACTCAAGATCCAGAGGTCAAAACTACTTTGGACTCCACTGCAAGTCGGTTGGTAGTTCCCGGTGTTCCGTCAACGATTCAACCAAGTGATTGACAACTGCAAGATGGTGGCAAAAGATACCCAGAGCAGGTAAGGAATGTTGACGTAAGCCACCCAGGGAACGCGCGACCAAATGGACCGCATCGCCCACAACAATGTCCCCAAAACCAGCAGGATATCGACTGCTGCCAAAAGGTTGTTTTTCAAGCCAAACTGAATGGGGGAGAACGCCAGGTTGAACAGGAGATTCAACCCAAATGGCAGAAAAACCGCCCACGGCAGACGCTTCTTGACGGCCATGTAGAGGACGTAACCAAAACTCACGGCGATGATGACGTAAAGCACGCTCCAAACCGGACCAAATATCCAGGCAGGTGGTGCAAAAAATGGCTGGGTTAACCGGGCATACCAGGCTGCAGATTCATTCATGGTTCTTCCCTTAGGCTACGTGGATTTTTATATTCTGTTCGACCGGCGATCCAAGCAGTCGAAACCGTTCGGATTCGGGCATGGTCGAATGGGTCGTCAGATTTTGAGAATAATAATCATCATCGGAGACTGCAAGGCGCGAGTCAGTCAGACAAAAAGCCGATGTGCAGTCAGCCGTTAGTCGACAATAATCTGAAAAAAGCTTGATACATTAAATATAGCAAACTTTCCATATAATACAAGGGCTATAGGTATTTTTAACTGATTTTTTTGTGATTTGACATCAAAAATCAAATATCTCATATCGCCGGTGATATGAATTTTCTGAGAAACCGGAGAATCCCGGCAACCACTTTTCAGCACTGAATCGAATTGCGGCAAAACTTGTCAAGTTCCCGCACGACGGCCTGGCCACTGACTGTGTTTTTGGCTTTCGGGCCGACGTCCAGGCTGAGCTTGAACTCGTACTTGCGGAAAAACTCGTCAAACATCTCGCCACCCAGGGTGGCATAGGCGGTCAGGCTGTCGGACTTGGCGTCGTGCTCCAGCAGCACTGCGCACAGCGGCTGCTCGGCCGGGCCGCCCAGCACCTGCGCGCCTTTGGCGGGGTCGTACTCGCTGTGGTCGGCGCAGCAGTGAATCATGTTGTCCTGCTGGCCCTTTTGCGATTTGGTTTTGCGAAAGCTGATGAAGCTCACCTGCGCCGTGGGGTACACCAGTTGATGCGCGCAAATCGCGCTGAACGCCACCAGGCTGCGTTTAGGGCCAACGCCGCCAGGCCAGGCATAGCCTGCCCTTGATTTGGTGCTCAGGCGCTGTGGCAGTGCGCTCTGGGCCAGATCCAGCAAAAACACCGGCGTGGCCTCAAACGGGTAGTGAAACACATAGTTGGTGCGCGGCTTGAGGCTGGCGGCTTTGAGCGGATGGCCCTGCTCATCGGTCAGCAGTACGCGCGAGTACGGGCGTGGTATGGCATCCGCCGCCAGCACGGGCAGTGCAAGTCCAGCCGTCAAGCCACCGGTGAGGCAGGTGGCGCTGGCTGCGCAGGTCTCTACAAAACTTCGGCGATCCATGCGTTCTCCCGGATTGAGGTCTGTGACTGATCCTGATTTAATCTGGCGGAATTCGGGCTGTCAAGCTGGCGGGTGCTG
>JANMCB010000375.1:0-2813 GCA_031360805.1 Rhodoferax sp. | reverse complement strand
TGGGCCATTTTTCAATCGTCTTTCAGGATTCCACATGGTCCAGCATCACCCGTGATTCACGAACCGTCAGCCAGGCACCGGCCGCGCCACAGACCGCAATCATGGCAATGCCAAACAGCGACCAGGCGTCGGGCACCTGCGAAAACGCCAGCCAGCCGCCCAGCATGGCAAAGGCGATCTGGCAATAGAGATACGGCGTCAGCGTGGCAGCAGAGGCGCGCTGGTACGCCAGAATCAGCATGAAGTGGCCCACGGAGCCCGCCAACCCGACCAGCGCCATGGCCCACCACAGCGTGGGGGAATCAATGCGGGTCCAGACAAACGGCAGCATGAAGGTGGCGATCACCGTGCCGACCCAGCCGGTGTAGAAATGCATGGTGATCGGGTCTTCGGTGCGGGCCATTTTGCTGGTGAGCAACTGGAACCAGGCACTGGTGGCGACCAATGTCAGCGGTAGCAGCAGGGCCCAGTTGAAGTCGTCGCTGTCCGGGCGAATGATGATCATCGTGCCTACAAATCCACCCACCACCAATAGCCAGCGCACAACCGATACCTTTTCCTTCAGCCGGTAGGCCGCCAGCACGGTGATCACCAGTGGTGTCATGGAAACAATGGCCGTGAATTCGGCAACCGGGGTGTGCCGCAGGCTGATGAAGGCGAGCATGGTCGAGCACATCAACAGCAGGCCGCGCAGCAGTTGAAAGCGCGGGTGGCCCGTGCGCAGCACGCTCAAGCCGCGCGTTGGCAAAACCACCAGCGTCGTGGCAAAGGCTTGAAAAGCATAGCGAAACCACAAGGCCATCAGCAGGGGCACACTGGCGCTGACGAATTTGGTGGTGGTGTCCAGCGTGGCAAAACAGGCCACGGCGGCAATCACCAGGCCAATGCCGGCCAGTGCGTTTTGTGGCCGGTGCGCGCTATGCCTGCTCACTGGATGCGGTCCGCCAGCAGCTCCCACACGGGTGTCAGGTTGCCGGGCAGGTAAGGCAAGGTGCCCAGGTCGGTGTGAGACTCATCGGGGCTGTGGAAGTCGCTGCCGCGCGATGCCGCCAGGCCAAATTCAAGCGCCGTGGCTGCGTAGGTCACGTATTCAGCGGCCGTATGGCTGCCGGTGACCACTTCAACCGCCTGCCCGCCATGGGCCTTGAATTCGGTGAACAGCGCGAACTCTTCGTTGGTTGAAAACTTGTAGCGTGCAGGGTGGGCAATGACCGCAACGCCGCCGCCTTCCCTGATCCAGGTCACCGCATCGCGCAGATTGGCCCATTTGTGCTCCACATAGCCGGGCTTACCTTCGGTGAGGTACTTTCGAAATACCTCGTTGGTGTCTTTGCAGACGCCGGTTTCAACCAGAAATCGCCCAAAGTGGGTGCGGGAAATCAAGTCGGGGTTGCCCACGAATTTCAAGGCGCCTTCAAACGCGCCCTTGATGCCGACTTTCTCCAGCCCGTCCGACATCTCCATGGCGCGTTCACGCCGCCCGCCGCGTGTCTTGAGCAGACCCGCCTGCATGCGCGCGTCGTTGGGGTCAAAGCCCAAGCCGACGATGTGAATCGTGGTGCCGATGAAGGTCACTGAAATTTCAGTGCCCGTGACGTATTTCATGCCATTGGCTTTGGCCGCCGCTGCGGCGCGCCCCTGGCCACCAATTTCGTCATGGTCCGTCAGCGCCCACAGTTCCACTCCATTTTTGCTGGCGCGCTCTGCGAGGGCTTCCGGGGTGAGTGTGCCGTCAGAAACGACAGAATGGCAGTGAAGGTCGGCGTTGAGGATAGAGGTCTTGCTGGAAGTCACTCCCTGATTTTACGGGCTCAGGGTTTTCCAGTGTTTTGCGAAAAATATTAACCTGCAAGTTAATTTTGGGTACAAAACGGGAGACTTTTTGACCAAAATATTGATAATTTTGGCTTCCAGCCCTTGTATTTTATATAAAGCTTGCTATTTTAAATATAGCATTTGAGCAGCTTAAAAGTGAAACACGCCTTTAATTCAATCGTGAAAAACTACCGATCCAGGCGTCTCCTTCAGCAGTAGCGGGCGTGGATATTTGAATTCCACCAGCAGGACTGTTAACGTTGAATCACACGACTTCCACCGACAAACTGATTGGATTCAACATGACAAATAAACAGTTTTCCGGAAATTGCCTGCTGCTTGCAGGATTGATTGCAGGATTGGTCTGCGCACCTTCCGCCCAGGCGGAATCCAGAGTCGGCTCTGGCCCCGCCACAGGCGCCCTGTCTGCCAGCGCCAGTCTGGATTTTCGTGTGATCATCCCCAAAATGATCTTTGTCAGCATTGGAACTGGCAGCATTTTCGCCGACAACGCCACCATTGACCGGGTCGACTTCAGCGTACCCACTGGCGATGTCGGCACGGGCAATGTCACAGCGGCCACATCCGGCAGCGGCGCTTATCCCGTCACGGCGCGCGTTGTCAGCAATGCCAATTCGGTCAGCTTTACAGCCACCGGATCGGCTGGCGGTCTGACCAGCGGCGCGCAGTCGATTCCCTGGTCGCAAATTGTGGCGGTGAGCGGTGGCGCGCTGCCGCACCCAGCCATTGGCACTGGCGCGGCAGGCGTTGCCTCAACCCTGACCGGCACCGCCGGCGTCGTCGACAAAAGCGCCACCTGGAACTTCAGCTACAGCAACAGCGCACCGCTGGCCGCCGGCAACTACAACGGGCGGGTGTTTTACACGGCGGCGCTGCCTTGATGCCACGCCCGTGATTGAGCCGGGCGCAGGATCAAACGGGTTGAGCTCCCTCAATCAAAAACTGCATGCGCCGCACACCATTCCATTCGTCAGCCG
>JANMCB010000323.1:0-1655 GCA_031360805.1 Rhodoferax sp. | reverse complement strand
CGCCTACATCTCGCCCGTCATGCCGGAGCTGATGTCGTCGCTGCCGATCACCGGGGTGGACGGCACCCTGCGCGGCAGGCGATCCGCCGCGCGGGGCAGCGCGCACCTCAAAAGCGGCACGCTGCGCGACGTGGTCGGCGTGGCCGGCTACGTGCTGGCGGCCAGCGGCAAGCGCTATGTGGTGGTGATGCTCGTCAACCAGCCGGGCGCGCCTGCTGCCCGGGCAGCCATAGACGCACTGCTGGATTGGACGATGAAGGACAATTGAGGGCATGATCTCAGTGGACACCATTGGCTATATCGCCGCCATCCTCACCACCGGCAGCTTCCTTCCGCAAGCGATTCACACCTTCCAGACCAAAGACGTCAGCGGAATCTCGCTCACCATGTACGGCGCCTTCACACTGGGCATCATGCTGTGGCTGGTTTATGGCCTGATGCTCGGTGCATGGCCGATGATCGTAGCCAATGTGATCACGCTGGCGTTTGCATCTGCCATATTGACGATGAAGTTGCGGTACAAGGCGCCGCCATCGTCAGCGTGACTTCATTTCTACGTCGCTGAAGCCCGCGTCAACCTGTCCGTTACACCGTCCCATTCGGCCAGCGGTGGCGGCGCCTCAACCCAAATCAGTTTCACGCCCTGCACGTCAAAATCACGCAGCACGGCAAACAGCTGCTGCGCAGTGGCAGCCGCATCGTCCGGCATGCGTCGGCGCAGCACTTTACTGGAGCGGCTCTTCAAAATAGCGCGCGAGTAGACCGCGATCACAGGCGCGGCCCCAGGCTTGGCATCCATGTCGTCACCGAGCATGTCCAGCGCGTGTTGCAGCGCCTTGGCATCCATCATGCGCACTTTGGCGGATGGTGCGTAATGCGACTCCAGGGTGCCCGAGGCCCGAGGTGCCAATGTGGCTGTACTTTCTAGTTCTTCATTTGACATCACGGCCTGGCCGCAGGCGGCCTCGATCTGCGCGCGTGTGATGGCCCCAGGGCGCAGCAACACCGGCGCGCCACGGGTGCAGTCGATGATGGTGGACTCAATGCCGACAGCGCACGCGCTGCCGTCCAGAATCAGCAAATCGTCGCCCATCTCGCTTTGCACATGGGCTGCGGTGGTCGGGCTGACGCGGCCAAACTGGTTGGCACTGGGGGCGGCCAGGCCCCAGATGGGCGCGGGTGACGCGGTTTGCGTGTCGCCAGCGGACCCGAGAATCGCCTTCAACAGAGCCTGCGCTACGGGATGCGAGGGGCAGCGCAGGCCGATGGAATTTTGCCCGCCGGCTGCTGCTGCTGCCACGCTTTCGCGCCGTGGCAGGATCAACGTCAAGGGGCCGGGCCAGAAAGCTTGGATCAACTGGCTGGCAAATCCCGGCACCTGGTCCGAGAAATGCGCCACACCATCGGCATTGGCCACGTGGACAATTAAGGGGTGATCGCTCGGGCGGCCCTTGGCGGCAAATATTTTGGCCACGGCCTGGGCATTGCAGGCGTCAGCGCTGAGGCCATAAACGGTTTCGGTGGGCAGCCCAACCAGACCGCCGCAGCGCAGAACGCTGGCAGCCGCAGCGATTGACGCCGAAGCGGCTCCATCCACGATCACGCGCGTGCCTTGGGTTGCGCCTTCTTGGCCGCAGCGCCCGCCCAATGTGGCA
>JANMCB010000319.1:0-2856 GCA_031360805.1 Rhodoferax sp. | reverse complement strand
TTGCACGCCGGGGTTGATGTTGCGCCCTGCCGCATCGGGCAGGGCGTTTGCGCCACCACAGCCGCTGGTACCGGGCCATTGCGCCTTGTCGATGCTGTTTTCCGACTGGGGCCGCACGGGCGAAGCGGCCTTGCGTGTCAGTAACGACCGCGAGTATTACAAGGGCGGGCAGGAGCAGCTCTGGAAAGTTGCGCCCGGCCAGCCGCCTGCGCTTTATACCCCGGCGCAGGGATGGAAACCGCTGCAAATTTGGGGCATGGGCATTGCCAGCCACGACCTTGACGGCGATGGCAAACCCGAAGTCTTCCTGACCAGCATGTCGGACAACAAATTGCAAAAGCTTGACGCTGGCAGCGCCACGCCCACATATTCAGACATCGCCTACAAGCGCGGTGTCACCGCGCACCGCCCCTACGTTGGCGGCGACGTGCACCCGTCCACCGCCTGGCACGCCCAGTTTGCCGATGTCAACCACGATGGCCTGGCTGACTTGTTCATCGTCAAAGGCAATATCTCCAGCATGCCCGACTTCGCCGCGCTGGACCCCAACAACCTGCTGCTGCAGCAGGCCGATGGCCAGTTTTTTGAAGCCGGCAGTCTGGCCGGCATAGCCAGCGTCAAGCGCGGGCGTGGCGGCATGCTGGTTGACCTGAATGGCGATGGCCTCTTGGACATGCTGGTGGTCAACCGCTGGGATGGCGCCCAGCTTTGGCGCAATGTGGGCGCCGGTACCAGCGCCAAACCCTTGCCAATGGGCCATTGGCTGCAACTGCGGCTGCAACAAGCTGGTGCGAACCGTGATGCGGTTGGCGCCTGGGTCGAGGTCGATCTGGGAGACGCCGGTGCCCGGCGCATCATTCGCCAGGAGTTGACCGTGGGCGGCGGCCATGCCAGCGGGCATTCGGGCTGGATGCATTTTGGATTGGGCAATGTGGGCGATGCCAAAACCGTGAAGCTGCGCGTGCAGTGGCCGCATGCTGCCTGGGGCGACTGGCAAACCATCGCCGCCGACGGGTTTTACATCGTCGACAAAGACCAGGGCGCCAAAGTCTGGAAAGCCCCATGAGACGAGCCGCACGCCCGGTTGCTGTCGCTGCTCTGCTGCTCAGTGCGGTGCTGGTAGCAACCAGTGTCAGCGCCCAAACCGCCAAGCCACCAGGCGCCGTGGTCGCCCCGGCTGCGCAAGCCTACAGCGCCCAGGTGGCCACCGAGTGGTTTCAGCTGGCATTGCTGCTGGCCCAGCAAACGCCCGGTTTCAGCCCGCCGGTGGCCGCGCGGGCGCTGGCCTACCTGGGCCTCACGCTGTATGAATCCGTGGTGCCCGGCATGCCGCACAACATCAGCCTGGCCGGTCAACTCAACGAATTGAGTTCGCTGCCCTGGGCCCAGCCCGACGAGCCGCTGCACTGGCCTACCGTGGCCAACGCGTCGCTGGCCACCATGACGCGCATGATGTTTGCCAATGCAACGCCCGAGAACAAGGCGCGCATCGACCTGCTGGAGCGAAGCCTGCCGCTCAAATTGAGCCCCGACTTTGACGCCAGCGCCTTCACCCCCGAGGTTGCCAGCCGCTCCCAGACTTTTGGCAAGCTGATGGCGATGGCCCTCATGACCTGGGCGCGCACCGACGGCGGCCACGAGGCCTGGGGTCCGCTCAAACGCAGCCAGCAAAACTACGTACCGCCCAGCGGCGCAGGGCAATGGGCCGCCACGCCGCCCGCCTTTGCCCCTGCGCTGTTGCCGTGGTGGGGCGAAGTCCGGCCTTTCGTATTGGTAAAGCCTGACGACTGCAAGGCACCGGCGCCGCCAGAATTTTCCGAAGACCCCGCGTCCAGTTTCTACAAGGCCGCCCGGGAGGTCTACACCCTGAGCAACCTGGCGACCCAGGAGCAGCGTCAGGTCGCGCTGTACTGGACTGACGATCCGCTCAAAACCCCAACGCCTGCTGGCCACTGGGCGTTCATTGCGACCGACCTGCTCAAAGTGCGCAAGGCCACGCTGGGCGATGCCGCCCAAACCTATGTGCTGCTCAACCTGGCCATGGCCGACGCTTTCATTGCCGCCTGGCACACCAAATACGCGATCAACCTGCAGCGCCCCGTCACCTACGTGCAGTTGGTGATGGACAGCAACTGGGTGCCCACGCTCATGCACTCGCCGCCGTTTCCGGAATACCCCTCCGGCCACTCGGTGCAGTCCAGCGCGGCAGCGGCGGTGTTGGCGCAGGCTTTTGGCGCAGACGCCCCCTTCACCGACAACACCCACAACGACCGGGGCTGGGGCCCGCGCACCTTCAAAAACTTCAAGTCCGCCGCCGACGAAGCCGCCCTGTCACGCCTGTATGCAGGCATCCACTACCGCTTCGGCGTCACCGGCGGCCAAGCCCAGGGCGCCTGTGTGGCCCAGAAAATTCTGGCGCTGAAACTCAAGCAGTAGAGGCGCCGGTTATCTGGAAAGATATTATATATATAGCAAACTATCTATATAATTCGAGGGCTAGAGTGCTATTTGATCCATTTTTGAGGATTTTGACGTGCTTTTGGAGAAAAATTAACCTGTAGGTTAATTTATTTTGCCAAAACCGCCCTTTGCATCTCACTGCTGGATTGGCAAAGTGCGTGACTCATCACTTGCGTTGGTACACCCGGTTTGCCCCCAACACAGTGTCGTTGCGAGTAAGTCGCGGGCGAGATGTAGACACTCTCGCTTGAGATGGCGTTAAATGGCACCATACGATATCAAAAAATGATATCATTCAAGCATGAATAGCCAGCAGCGCAAAACCTTGGAGCAGGTGTTTGCAAGCCCGGTTAATGGCAACCTCGAATGGCGCAAGATTGAGGCGCTGCTTTTAGC
>JANMCB010000318.1:0-1900 GCA_031360805.1 Rhodoferax sp. | reverse complement strand
ACCAGCGCCACTTCGATCAACGTCGGGATGATGCTGTACAGCGAATAGCTGATGAGCGAATGCACGCCACGGGTGCCGCGCTCGATGTCACGCGTCATGCCACCGGTCTGGCGCTCCAGGTGAAAGCGCAGGCTCATGGCGTGCAGGTGGCGGAACACCTGCAAACTGATGCTGCGTGCCGCGCCTTCGGTGGCTTTGGCAAACACGAGTTCGCGCAGCTCGGTGAACAGCGAAGTAGACAGCCGCAGTGCGCCGTACCCCACCAAGAGCGCAACCGGCACGACGATCAGCGTTTGAAGGTCCACCACGCCACCCACGCGCCCGCCGTTGGGGCTCATGCTGTCCACCAGATTCTTGAGCAGCAGCGGCACGCCGACATTGGCCAGTTTGGCGCCCACCATGAAGGTCAGCGCGGCGACCACGCGCCATTTGTAAATCCACAAATACGGGAAAAGGCGGCTGAGCGTAGACCAGTCGGAGCGGGGTTTGGGCGCGGTCTGCCCTGGCAGCGGGGCGACGGAAGGCAATGCGGGAAGGGCTGAGTGCGGGCTGGTCATGGGGTTGGCGGCAACAGCACGTTCTGCGCGTGGCGGGCCTGTTTACCGATTGTTTATGACATGATTGTGCCTATGTCCACAAATTCAAGCGCAGACGGCATTCAATTGCCCGTCGACAAAGAGCTGGTGCTCAAGGTGATCCCCATGCCGGGCGATTGCAATGCCAATGGCGATATTTTTGGGGGCTGGGTGATGGCGCAGGTGGACCTGGCCGGCTCGGTGATACCCGCGCGCTACACCATGGGGCGAATGGCCACAGTGGCGGTCAATGAGTTCGTCTTCAAACAGCCGGTGCGGGTGGGCGATTTGCTGTCGTTCTTCAGCAGCGTTGAAAAGGTGGGCCGAACGTCCATCACCATCAAGGTCGAGGTTTACGCCGAGCGCATCCGGGCGCAGCGCGTGTATGTGAAGGTCACCGAGGCCTCCCTTACCTACGTTGCCATCGACGAAGCCGGCCAGCCGCGTGAATTGCCGAATCCGTCAGGATCTCACTTACTAGCTTTTTAATAGCATACTATTTATATAATACGAAGGCTATAGGCATATTTTGTCAGTAAAACGGCCGATTTTGATGTTTTGAAGATCAAATTGTGAATTTTTAATATCACGGGTGATATGATTTTTCCCAGAGTCCGCCATCATTTGCATCACTGCCCACCGGCCTGACGTGCCTCCCGAAGCCTGGCCCATGAAAGCTACCGCATGAAACCCACGATTGCCAGCAAACGCAGCACCTTCGCGGCCCTGCACCAAAGCGGTTGCTTCGTGCTGCCCAACCCGTGGGATGCGGGCAGCGCGCGTTACCTGCAAAGCCTGGGCTTCAAGGCGCTGGCCACCACCAGCTCCGGCTTTGCCTGGTCGCGCGCGCGCGCCGACAACGCCATTTCGCGCGACATGGCGCTGGCGCATCTGCACGACTTGGTGGCGCGATGGCTCGCGCGGCCTGGGGCGGCTTCATACGCTCGGCGCAAATTCTGGCCGAGCACGGCAAGTTTGATGGCTTTGCCAATGCGACGTCGGGCCGGGAACTCAACACCCTGTTTGCCCGGGCCTAGCGCAGAGACGCCATAGAACTGGCGCGCAGTTGCAGCATCAACGGCATTGTGCACATTTGGGCGGCTCAGTGTCACCAGAGTGACCGGGCCTTGCTGGGTGATATGGACGGCGTTGTTCATGCCGTGATTTAACGGACAGCACCGTTTGGTTGCACTGGGAACAACCCTATCTGCTTTTTGCGTGCTTCACGTTATAAACAGTCCAACAAATAATTCATTGGAGACAGGCATTGCAGGTTTTACAACTGGTCATCAGCGGCATTGCGCAAGGGTGCATCTATGGCCTGA
>JANMCB010000315.1:0-7522 GCA_031360805.1 Rhodoferax sp. | reverse complement strand
GTGCACGAGTGGTTTGTGATTGACGCGACCGACAAGGTCCTCGGACGAGTAGCCAGCGAAGTTGCTCTCCGTTTGCGCGGCAAACACAAGGCCATTTACACGCCTCACGTCGATACTGGTGACTTCATCGTCATCATCAATGCAGCCCAGCTGCGCGTCACTGGCGCCAAGCCAATTGACAAAATCTATTACAGCCACTCCGGCTACCCCGGTGGCATTTCGGCCATCAACTTCCGCGACATGCAGGCCAAGTTTCCTGGCCGCGCGTTGGAAAAAGCTGTCAAAGGCATGCTTCCAAAAGGCCCGCTGGGCTACGCCATGATCAAGAAACTCAAGGTTTACGGTGGTGCGGAGCATCCGCACACCGCCCAGCAGCCCAAGGTGCTGGAAATTGCAGGTATTTCTGCCAATGCAGTAGCCCGGGAGTCAACCAAATGATCGGTGATTGGAACAATGGCACCGGCCGTCGCAAATCAAGCGTCGCCCGTGTGTTTCTGAAAAAGGGCTCCGGCCAGATCGTTGTTAACGGCAAGGACATTCAAGCGTTCTTTGGCCGCCAGACCTCGATCATGATCTGCAAGCAACCCTTGCTTTTGACCAACCACGCTGAGACATTTGACATCATGGTCAACGTCGCAGGCGGCGGTGAGTCCGGCCAAGCCGGTGCAGTGCGCCACGGCATCACCCGCGCGCTGATCGACTATGACGCAACGCTGAAACCCGAGCTGTCCAAAGCTGGCTTCGTCACACGCGATGCACGCGAAGTGGAGCGCAAGAAAGTCGGCCTGCACGGTGCACGCCGTCGCAAGCAGTTCTCGAAGCGTTAAGTTTCAGGGCCCAAAAGAGCCGTCCGGGGCGCAAACCCCGGGCGGCTTTTTTGTTGGGACTGATAGACTCACACCCCCATGCGATTTCGCCTGTTACGCCGCCGGTTAACCATCAGCTCGCCCCGCATGTCGGTGCGCAGTGCCTTGCCGTGGCCATTTCGATGGGCCGTTTTGGCACTTGTGTTTGGTTTCTGCGCGGCCATAGGGCTTTGGGCATTTGAGTTTGGCAAAGAAATTGCAGGGCTCGATGGCGGCGCCAAGGAAGACTTGGCGCAGGCCCGCATCGAGCTGACCACGCTGCGGGCAGAACTCGCCACGGCGGTGGTGGCCCGTGAAAAGGCTCAGACGATCGCTGACACGGCCGGTACGCTGGTGGTTGCTGAGAAGGCTGCCACCTCTGGTTTGATGTCACAAAACCGTCAACTTGATGCAGACAACCGAAAACTCAAGGACGATCTTGGATTTTTTGAAAAACTGATTCCGGCGGCTGGTGGGGAGGGAATAGCCGTTCGGGGCTTGCAAGCTGAGGTGCTGGATGGCCGTCACGTAAAATGGCAGGTCGTGGTGATGCAGTCCCAGAAAAATCCGCCCGAATTCAATGGTCGCCTGGAAGTGAGCTTCTCAGGGGTCTCCAACGGCAAACCTTGGGTAGCCACCATGCCCGGAGGAGCGCAAGAGCTCAAATTCCGGCAGTATGGCCGTACAGAGGGGGTGTTTGAACTTCCCGCCCAGACGACTGTCAAAATCGTGTCGGTCAAGGTGGTTGAAGGTGCCTCGGTGAAGGCATCTCAATCGGTCAAAGTGTAATTACGGCAAGTGGAGACCACCCATGTTCCTCAAGAAAAAACAACCTCCGATTAAAAGCCTGATTGCGCAAGGCAGCCACATTACCGGAAATTTCAGGTTTACCGACGGTTTGCGTGTGGACGGTGCCGTCGTTGGCAATATTCGGGCCAGTGAAGACGAGCCGAGTTTGCTGGTGATATCGGAAGCAGCCACAGTTGCCGGTGAAATACATGCTGATCACATCATCATCAATGGCACAGTCAAGGGGCCAATCTACGCCAGTGTCATGCTCGAGCTGCAGCCCAAAGCGAGAATCGAAGGCGACTTGCACTATGCGGCACTTGAAATGCATCAGGGTGCCTTGGTGGCAGGGCAGCTTCGTCCCATCGTTGCTGGTGAGGAAAAGCCCACACTGAAATTAGCGGCTAATAACGGTTGAATGTATTCTTGAGCAATTTACTGTAGTATTGAAGTATCGAGTTTGAAGGAAAGATCATGAGTGCTGTAGCAGAAAACATCCAGGCCGAAATGCCACCCGTCCCCATTCTGTTCACGGACAGCGCAGCGGCCAAGGTTGCGGACCTGATTGCAGAGGAAGGCAACCCCGATTTGAAGCTGCGCGTATTCGTGCAAGGCGGGGGTTGCTCCGGGTTTCAATATGGGTTCACGTTTGACGAAATCACGAATGACGACGACACCACGATGACCAAAAATGGCGTTTCGCTGTTGATCGACGCAATGAGTTACCAGTACCTGCTCGGCGCCGAAATTGACTATAAGGAAGACCTTCAGGGTGCCCAATTCGTCATCAAAAATCCAAACGCCACAACCACCTGCGGGTGCGGCTCCAGCTTTTCAACCTGACTTGCCTGCTGCCTTGCGAGCAGCGGGGGCGTTTCAAGCCGGGTAAATTGCACCCAGTATGCGGGCGCCTTTGGCGCCCGTAACTTTTGGTACGTTCGCGGTTTCCCGCCGAATACATTTGCGGGCAAGCCATGCAAATGCTGCCGCTTCCACCTGCAACGGCGGCACACCGTTTTCCTGTGAAGACTGAACCGGCATCCCGGCCAAATCTCGCAAACGCTGCATCAAATGGGAATTCAGGGCACCACCACCGCACACGATGATCAACGATGGTGGCTTGACATTGACGCTCGTGGCACCCGCAAAGCTGCTGCTACAAACCCTGGCGGTCAGTTCGGTGAGGGTTGCCTGCACATCACCGGGTGGCAAAGTACTGAAACCCGCCAGTTTTTCCGACAGCCACGTTTTGTTGAACAGGTCCCGTCCGGTGCTTTTGGGCGGCGCCTTGCGAAAGTAGGGCTCATCAAGCATTTTGGCCAGAAGCGCGGGATGCACCCGTGCGCTAGCCGCCCACTTGCCATCGGCATCAAAGGGCTCACCGGTGTGCTGTTGGCACCAATGGTCCATCAGGGCGTTGCCAGGGCCACAGTCAAAACCCAGAATCCCGTCACCAGCAGCGTTTCTGTCCGGGCTCAATACCGTGATATTTGAAATGCCGCCGATATTCAGAACAACCACGGTTTCCTTCGCCCGCGCGAAAATGGCTTGGTGAAAGGCCGGCACCAGTGGCGCGCCCTGGCCACCTGCAGCAACGTCCCTTCGACGGAAGTCCGCCACCACATCAATGTTCGTCAATTCTGCCAGCAGGGCCGGGTTGTTCAGTTGAAGCGTGTAACCGCCCGCACGACTGCGAATTGGATCAGCGTCGAACTCCTGAGGACGGTGGCGCACGGTTTGTCCGTGCACGCCAATGGCAACGATGTCCTTGCGGGCAACAACTGATTTCTTCAGAACGGCATCAACCACGTCGGCAGAGATCCTTGCCATTACATTTTCCGCCAGCGCGGCGCGGTGCAATTCATCGATGCCAGAACTGTTCAGTTCCATCAGCGATGCGCGTAAATCACTGGGAAATGGCGCATAGCTGTGAGACAGCACCTTGATTGCGCCACCTGAAAAGTCGACCAGTACGCCATCGACCCCGTCAAGCGAGGTGCCCGACATCAAGCCAATGTACAGGTCAGACATTCCCCCAGACATTGCCGGTTAATGCCCACTCAATGTTGAGGACAAGATTGAATTGCGCTCACGTGAAGGCTTTGGGGCGACGCCGGCAACTCAGAGGACCGCCAGTTAGTCGGCCGAGGCTTGCTGAATCGACCCTGCAGCGGCCAGTGCAACCCGAACGATGGCCGCAGAACTCTCAAACTGGGCTTTGGCAGCGGCGTTCACGGGCAAAACCTCACTTTGACGGGCAAGTGTCAGCGGGTCCTGGTGAACTCCGTTGACGCGGAACTCGAAATGCAGGTGAGGGCCAGTGGACCAGCCAGTCGTACCCACGAGACCAATCACGTCACTCTGAGTCACTTTTTGACCTTTTTGTACGTTGATCTTGCTCAAATGCGCGTACACCGTGGTGTTTTCCCTGCCATGGTTCACGATGACGACATTGCCATAACCATTTTGTACACTGGCAAACTCAATGGTGCCGTCGCCAATGCTGCGCACGGGCGTGCCCGTTGGTGCGGCGTAATCTACGCCCAGGTGCGCCTTCCAAACCTGCTGGATAGGGTGCAGGCGCATTTTGAATCCGCTGGTCACCCTTGAGAATTCGAGCGGTGATGCCAGGTACGCGCGACGCAGGCTTTTCCCGTCAAGCGTGTAATACGAACCTTTGGTTGCATTGGAACCGGCCTGGGCAGGTTGTGCAAACCACATGGCTTGGTAGGTTTTGCCGTTGTTTACAAATTCCGCACTGAGAACCCGCCCGCTGCGCATCGGCTCGCCATCGGCTTCCAGCGACTCGTAGGTGATGGAGAAACGGTCGCCTTTACGAAGAGCCCGGTGAAAGTCGATATCCCCTGAAAAAATCTCGGCGATTTGCACGCCGATTGAATCGGGAAGCCTGGCAGCGTCGGTCGCAGCAAACAGCGACGAACTGATGACACCACTGGCAAGTCGCGTGGCAGCTACCAAGGGGGCCGATTCAATTCTTGAGGTGAGGCCCTGTGGCGTCGATTCGACTACCAGTCTTGAAAAACTGCCGTCGTCTTGCGGCGTCCAGCGGGCAACGAGCCGTTGCAGTCCGTGACTGGTGGTCGTTTCGGCGCTGACGCTGCGGCCAGTACGTCCCCACAGGCTTTTGCGCACCAACGGGTCAGAACGCATGAACGCGGCCGCAGCTGAATCGCTGATCCCCAGGCGCCGCAACAGTGTGTCAGCGGTGTCACTGGCACGGGTCACGTCTGAGCGGTAAAGGGTCAGAGCACCCAGATCCGGCATGCCCGCTGGATCCGTGGAAATTGCGACCGGCAGCACCTGGTCGGCGATTTCGCGCACTGGCAGTTCGGACACGTCTGGTCCGAATGAAGCTATGGCAAATGCACCACCTGCTGCGCCAAAGGTCAGTGCGGCAATCAGGGCGGCCAGCCGTTTCGGGTGGGATTGAATGGCTTGTTGGGTTAACGTCAACAAACCTGTCACTGCGGTGGTCAAACCATTGATCAAAACAGGGGATCCTTCAGATTGCGTTTCTAGAGTGCCTAGCACGACGGACCACTCAACCTGTGAGCAGTGATCATGACAACGACCAACATACAGGGCACGTGAACCAGCCACACACCCCTTAAAATTGAAGACTATCGGATAACGGGCGAATTTTGCCTTTGAAATCCAGCAGCGAGGAGCGAGTATACCCTCCCCAAACCATGCAGCATCTGGAAAAACCCTTATGAATCAACCCTTGCCCGCCAAACACACGGTTACAGATAGCGTCCGGGAGGCCATGGCAATTTGCTTGCGGGGTAGCGAGGAGCTTCTGCCCCAGGAGGACTGGCTTAAAAAGCTTGCCCGATCGCAAGCCACGGGCACGCCACTGCGTATCAAGTTTGGCCTGGACCCAACCGCGCCCGATCTGCACCTTGGCCATACCGTTGTGTTCAACAAAATGCGGCAATTGCAGGACTTGGGTCATACGGTGATACCGCTGATCGGTGATTTCACGTCGATGATCGGCGACCCCTCAGGGCGCAACAGTACCCGTCCACCCCTGACCCGCGAGCAAATCGAGGCCAATGCCAAGACTTATTTCGATCAGATCAGCCTGGTTCTGGACATTGATCGGGCAGAAGTGCGCTACAACAGTGAGTGGAGCGACCCGCTCGGTGCGCGCGGCATGATTCAGCTTTCGGCGCGCTATACCGTTGCGCGAATGATGGAGCGTAACGATTTTCATGACCGTTTCAAGGCGGGCACGCCCATCAGTGTGCACGAATTTTTATACCCGCTTATGCAGGGCTATGACTCAGTAGCGCTCAAAAGCGATCTGGAACTCGGTGGCACGGACCAAAAATTCAACCTGCTGATGGGCCGTCATTTGCAGCAGGAATATGGTCAGGAGCCTCAGTGCATATTGACCATGCCGTTGCTCGAAGGACTGGATGGCGTGGAGAAAATGTCCAAGTCCAAAAACAACTATATCGGGATCACCGAGGCGCCAAACACCATGTTTGCCAAGGTCCTGTCGATCAGCGACACCCTGATGTGGCGTTGGTACACCCTGCTGTCGTGGCAAAGCGAGTCAGCCATTGGGGCGCTGAAGCAGGAAGTCGAAGCGGGGCGCAACCCCAAAGATGCAAAAGTGGCGTTGGCCAAGGAAATCACGGCGAGGTTCCACTCTGACGCAGCGGCACAGGCTGCCGAACAGGACTTCATCAACCGCAGCAAGGGTGGCGTGCCTGATGAAATCCCAGAGGTTTCCTTGCGCTTGGGCGACGGAGGAGCTGCCTTGGGAATCGGCGCGTTACTCAAAATGGCTGGCCTTGCCGCATCCAGTGGCGAAGGAAACCGGCTGATAGACGGTGGCGGCGTTCGGGTGGATTCGAGTGTGATCAGCGACAAAGGCTTGAAGCTCGGCGCTGGCGTCTATGTCGTTCAGGCCGGAAAGCGCAAGTTTGCACGGGTGACACTGGCATGAAAGATTGTTTCCTCTCGCCGATTTAACCCGAGGTGCTTCAGACACCCTGGCTGCGACTTCAAGTCGCCAAAGCCAGACTCAGGCAGAACTCAGCACCGCGCGGGACGCGGTTGTAGGCGGTCAGGCTGCCGCCCATGCTGGCCACCAGCGACTCGCTCAAGCTCAAACCCAGCCCCAATTGACCCTGCCGGGTTGTGAAAAACGGATCGAAAATGTGCGCGACAACGTCGCTGTCAATGCCAGGACCGGTGTCGCGCACACTTAACTGGGCGCGGTGGTCGGCGCTGGTCAGCGCCAGGACCAGACTGCGCTCGGAGGGCCTGACTTCCTGAAGTGCCTGCAGCGCATTCATCAGCAGGTTGTGAATGACCTGGCCCAGCGCACTCGGTTCGGCGGTGACTGTGAAGTCCGGCCCAATGGGAGAAATGGAATGCCGAACCCCGAGCCGATCCAGTTCCGGCATCAGCAAATCCAGCGCGCTGCGGGCCGCTGCAAGCAAATTCACCGGCTGCAGTGCCCCTGACAAATCGGGCTGCTCAACCACCAGCCTGAGCCTGTTTACAACCTCTGCAGCGCGGCCAATCTCCGCCAACGAATGACGCACGGCCCCCTGCACGGCGGGCAGGCTGGGCGCATCCGTTTCGAGCAGTTGGTTGGCAGAATGCGTGGCTTTCACAGCCAGCCGCAATGGCGCGCCCAGCTCTTTGACCATGCCGGTGGCCAGCTCGGTCAAGGTGTTCAAACGCCCAATCTGCCCCACCCGCAGCAGTTCTTCGGCGCGGTGCGAGTCATGGCGCTGGCGCAGCAAGGCGCGAATGGCCAGCAACAGGAGTGCGACGCCCAGGCTCCAGCTGGCCATCCAGCTCCACGGCAGCTCGCTCCAGCCGACATGGCGTTTGGTGATCAGGCT
>JANMCB010000281.1:0-1517 GCA_031360805.1 Rhodoferax sp. | reverse complement strand
ACGCCGGCAAGACAGTCTGGGTTGCCCTGCAACTGGCGCACCAACCCGAATGGCACACCTACTGGAAGAATTCCGGCGACTCCGGCCTGCCCACGGTGCTGCAATGGACGCTGCCTGCCGGTGTGACCGCCGGTGAAATCGGCTGGCCGACACCGCGCAAAATCCGCATCGGCAACCTGGCCAACTATGGTTACGAAGGGACTGTGCTGCTGCCTGTGCCGCTCACCGTGTCCGCCAGTTTCAAGCCGCCGCCGCTGTCCAGCGAGGTCGATGTCAAGCTCAAGGCAACCTGGCTGGTTTGCCGCAAGGAATGCATTCCGGAAGAAGGCGAATTTGCATTGAAGATCCCGGTGAAGGGTTCCACAGCGCTGAACAGCGCCGCTTTTGAGGCTGCATTTGCAGCGCAACCCAGACCGATGCTGGGCGAGGTGCGCGGCGTCATCCCGCCCAGCAGCTTGCGGATTGACGGCAACGCGCTCAAGCTGGCGGTGCAAGGCTTGCCAGTTGCGCTGCGCGGCAAAACGCTGGAGTTTTACCCCGAATCCAATGAGGTCATAGAAACCGCCGCGCCGTGGACGCAAAGCTGGAATGGCGCGGTCTGGAACGCCACGGTTCCGCTGGCGGCCCAGCGCAGCAACAGCCCATCCAGCATGCCCATCGTTTTGGCAGCCGATGTCGATGGGCAGCGCCAGAGTTATCGCACCGAGATCAGGGTAACGGGCGATTGGCCCAAGCTGGCAGCAGCAGCGCAGGTGCCGCCCGCGCTTGAGGCGGCACTGAAGGCCAACGCAGCGGGCAGCGCCCCGGTGGCCGCGCCCATCACGCTGCTGGCGGCGATTTTCGGTGCCTTGCTGGGCGGGCTGATTCTGAACCTGATGCCCTGCGTGTTCCCCGTTCTCGCCATCAAGGTGATGGGGTTTGCACAGGCCGCCAATGACCGGCGCGCCCACAGAATCAGCGCCCTGGCCTACACCGCCGGCGTGATCCTGTCGTTTTTGGCGCTGGGCGTTTTGATGCTGGCGTTGCGCGCGGCGGGCGAGCAACTGGGCTGGGGTTTTCAATTGCAGTCACCCGCAGTCGTCGCGGTACTGGCCGTGCTGTTTACCGTGATCGGGCTGAACCTGGCGGGCGTGTTTGAATTTGGTCAATTTTTGCCCTCGGCGGTGGCCTCCAGCCAGGCTAAAAATCCGACCGTGAATGCCTTTCTGTCGGGTATTCTGGCGGTGGCGATTGCGTCACCCTGCACGGCACCGTTCATGGGCGCATCGCTCGGCCTGGCGGTCGGCTTGCCGGTGTTTGAAGCGCTGCTGGTGTTTGGCGCGATTGGTGTTGGCATGGCCTTGCCGTACCTGGCGGCCGGGCTGGTGCCTGCCGTAGCACGCGCCCTGCCCCGCCCTGGCGCGTGGATGGAGACCTTTCGCCGTTTCATGGCGTTCCCGATGTTCGCGACGGTCGTCTGGCTGGTGTGGGTGCTGGGCCAGCAAAGCGGCATTGATGGCGCCGGCGCACTGCTGGCA
>JANMCB010000212.1:0-8820 GCA_031360805.1 Rhodoferax sp. | reverse complement strand
CCCGCATGGACAGCCCGATGGCCTACTGGCTGATCGTCGGGCCGCGGAGCAGCAGCCGCGCCGAGGTGAGCGATTTCTGCGACTGGCTGCAAGTGCAGGCAGAGGCCACGCGCATTGCCAGTGGCGAAGTGGCAGACCCGGAAACGCTCGTGAGCGCAGATTAGCCGTGGATTGAGCGTTTGAGCAATGCTATGTAATAAATAGCAAACTTTTTAATAAATACGTAGGCTAGATGCCAATTTAATCGCTTTTTTGCGATTTTCCAGCAAAATTTCGATCAAAATTAACTTGCAGGTTAATTTTTTATGGTCCTGACAGCCTTCGCATTTGGCATTAGCATGGCAGCTTGCCAACTGAACGAGAGCCTCCATGACGTATCGTCTTTTCACCCTGCGCGCCGCTCTGGCCGCCGTTGCCGTTTCAGCGCTGTGGGCCGGCGCTGTGCATGCCGCATCCAGCGTTGGCCAGACTGCGCCAGACTTCACCCTGGCCGACACCAGCGGCAAAACCGTGCGCCTGTCCGACTTCAAGGGCAAGCACGTGGTGCTGGAGTGGAACAACCCCGGCTGCCCGTTTGTGCGCAAGCATTACGACAGCGCCAACATGCAAACCTTGCAGAAAGAGTCGGCGGGCAAGGGCGTTGTCTGGCTGGCCGTGAACTCCACCGACACTGCGCACCCTGATTACCTCGCACCGGGCAAGTTAGGCAAGTGGATGGCCGACCAGAAGGCCGCGCCGAACGCCACGCTGATGGACGAGAGCGGCGCCGTCGGCAAAAGCTACGGTGCCCGCACCACGCCGCACATGTATGTCGTCAACCCGCAGGGCACGCTGGTTTACGCGGGCGGTATTGACAGCATTGCGTCAGCCAGCCCCAGCGACATCAAAGCCGCCACCAACTACGTACGCGTTGGCTTGACAGAAGCGCTGGCCGGCAAACCGATCAGCAAACCGACGACCCAGCCGTATGGCTGCTCGGTCAAATACAAATCGTAGACAAATCTTAGGCACATTCAAGGTTTAGCGTGACCCAATCTGACGACATCCAGCACATCCTGAAATCTCACCGCACCGTGGCCGTGGTCGGCCTGTCACCAAAAACCCACCGCGACAGCTATGAAGTTGCGCAGTACATGCAGTCCAAAGGCTGGCGCATCGTGCCCATCAACCCGGCCGCGCAGGTCAGCGAAATCCTGGGTGAGAAGGTGTACCCCACCCTGATCGAAGCCGCCAAACACGTAAAAATTGACCTGGTCGATGTGTTTCGCAACAGCGTTGATGTGCCCCCGGTCGCCGACGAGGCCATCGCCATCGGCGCCAAAGCGCTGTGGCTCCAGTTGGGTATCGAGCATGCCGCTGCCGCCGGAAAGGCGCGCGCAGCGGGGCTGTTGGTGGTGCAGAACAAATGCCTGTTGATAGAGCACCGACGCCAGAACTAATTGGGGCCATTAATTGGAATCTGACCCCAATTAATTTTCGCGTTTAATTCTGGGCTGCGACAATCTGCACATGACCACTGCAACCACCTCGGCCCCGCTGAAAAACGACACCTTCATCCGCGCCTGTCTGCGTCAGGCAACGCCCCACACGCCGGTGTGGCTGATGCGCCAGGCTGGGCGCTATTTGCCGGAATACAAGGCCACGCGCGCCAAGGCGGGCAGCTTTATGGGGCTGGCCACCAACACCGATTACGCCACCGAAGTCACGCTGCAGCCGTTGGCGCGCTATCCGCTGGACGCCGCTATTTTGTTCAGCGACATCCTGACTGTGCCCGACGCAATGGGGCTGGGCCTGTCGTTCGCGCTGGGCGAAGGCCCGAAGTTCGAACACGTGGTGCGCGACGAGGCGGCCGTTGCCAAACTGGCCGTGCCCGACATGGCCAAACTGCGCTACGTATTTGACGCGGTCACATCAATCCGCAAGGCCCTGAACGGCAGCGTACCTTTAATTGGCTTTTCCGGCAGCCCCTGGACGCTGGCTTGCTACATGGTTGAAGGCGCCGGGTCGGACGACTACCGCCTGGTCAAAACCATGCTGTACCAGCGGCCCGATTTGATGCACAAAATGCTCGCCATCAACGCCGATGCGGTGGCGCAGTACCTGAACTGCCAGATCGACGCCGGTGCCCAGGCGGTGATGATTTTTGACAGCTGGGGCGGCGTGCTGGCAGACGGCGCCTTTCAGGCGTTCAGCCTGGCCTACACCGCCCGCGTGCTGGCGCAGGTTAAAAAAGTGCATGGCGGTGTGCGCATTCCGCGCATCGTGTTCACCAAAGGCGGTGGGCTGTGGCTCGCCGAGATGGCACAGCTTGACTGTGACGTCTTGGGGCTGGACTGGACGGTCAACCTGGCGCGCGCCCGCGCCTTGGTGGGGGAGAACACGGCGGGCAACCTGGCCAAAGCCCTGCAAGGCAATATCGACCCGAATGTGCTGTTTGCCAAGCCAGAGCAGGTTGAGCGCGAGGTGGCCAAGGTTTTGACGAGTTTTGGCACCCCGTTCAGGGCACCGGCCGGACAGCCCGACGCCACCGGGCCTGCGCACATTTTCAATTTGGGTCACGGTATAAGTCAGTACACACCCCCGGAAAACGTGGCGGCACTGGTGCAGGCAGTTCACAGCCAGTCCAAAGCGATGCGCGAGAAGGCCGCCGTTTCAGCATGAGGTTGTTTCAAAAATCTGCCCGGAGTGGTTTTTCATAACACTTTTCAGGCGTGAAATAAGTCAATGGGTACTGACTTATGCACAAAAAAAATGCTGCGGTGCGCAATTTTGACTTGACGATTTAATTCCTGCTAGCAAACCCATAGCGACTGTAAGTGGTTGATTTATAACAAGTTTAAACTCTGCTCGATTTTGAGGCATTGCAGCGAAAGCCTCTATTTGCAAGGCTTTGGCCCAAGCAAAGCGTAGATATCAACAAAGTTATCCACAAAAATTATGAATGGCCGTTAAAGTGGTTTCAAATCAAGGACTTAGGCGCTGTTTCGCACTATCACTTGAGCTTGTTGCGGTAAATGCGCTAGTTTCAACTTGTCCATGACGCATCGCATCAACGTGATGGTCCAAACACCGGCGCACAGCCAAATCGGTGGCGCACTGACCTATTTGAGTGAGCAGGCACTTGCGCCAGGCACACTGGTGCGGGTGCCACTTGGCAAACGCGAAACCCTGGGTGTGGTTTTGGCGGTTGAAACCAGTGTCAACCACGCTCTGGATGTCAGCAAATTGCGTCCGATTTCGGGTGTGCTGGAGGGAATCGATCCGCTTTCAACCCATTGGCAACAGTTGGTGACTTTTGCCGCCCGCTATTACCAGCGCTCTGAAGGGGAGGTCGCCCTGGCCGCCTTGCCACCGCAGTTGCGCGACATGAGCACCGTGCAATTGGTGCGCCGGCTCAAACGCAAGGCAGCGCCCGATCGGGCCGGCACCCCGGCAGCAGTGCCTGCAACAAGCGCTGATTTGACCGCCGAGCAGGCCGCATGCATCGCGCAGTTTGACCAGCATGCGGGGCCGTTCCTGTTGTTCGGCGCCACCGGCAGCGGCAAGACAGAGGTCTACCTGCATTGCGTGCAACAACTGCTCCTGCGCGACCCCAGCGCGCAGGCGATCGTGATGGTGCCTGAAATCAACCTCACGCCTCAGCTGGAGCAGCGCTTCAAGGCGCGGTTTCAGGGGCAGTTTGGTGCGCTGGAGGGCGACGATGCCGTGGTCTCGATGCACAGCGGCATGACCAACCCGCAGCGCTTCAAGAGCTGGCTGGCTGCGCACCGGGGCACGGCTCGCATCGTTCTGGGCACGCGCATGGCGGTGTTTGCATCCCTGCCCAATCTCAAGCTGATTGTGGTCGATGAGGAGCATGACCCCAGCTACAAGCAGCAGGAGGGCGCACGGTACTCGGCGCGCGACCTGGCGATTTACCGGGGCCGCCTGGAAGGGGCCAAAGTGATGCTGGGCTCGGCCACGCCGTCGCTTGAAAGCTGGCACCACAGTCGCCCGGCTGCAGAAGGGGGCCGGTACCTGCGCCTGCACATGCCAAGCCGCATCGGCGAAGGGGGCCAGTTGCCCACGGTGCGGCGGGTTGACATGAACCACCAGCCCAAAAAGGCGGTCATTTCGCCGCCGCTCCTGGCCGCCATAGAGGCGCGTGTGGCGCGTGGCGAGCAGTGCATGGTGTTTTTGAACCGGCGCGGATATGCCCCGGTGTTGAGCTGCACCGCCTGCGACTGGAAAAGCGAATGCCCGCATTGCAGCGCCTACCGTGTATTTCACAAAATTGACCGCAGCCTGCGTTGTCACCACTGTGGCTATGCGGAACACGTGCCGCGCGCCTGCCCGGAGTGCGGCAATGTGGATATTCAGCCGGTCGGTCGCGGCACCGAGCGGCTGGAAGAACACCTGGCCGAGCTGTTGGCCAGCGTGCGCCGACCCGATTCAGTGTCTGTGCTGTACCCCGAGGGCGAACCGCTGCGCATTGTGCGGATTGACGCCGACAGTACCAAGCTCAAGGGCGACCTTGAAAAGCAGTTGAACCGGGTCCATGCAGGCGAGGTCGATGTGTTGGTGGGCACCCAGATGATCGCCAAAGGGCACGACTTTCGGCGCATCACGCTGGTGGCCGCCATCAACCCCGACGGCGCGCTGTTTTCAAGCGACTTTCGTGCCCCGGAGCGGCTGTTCAGTCTGCTGATGCAGGCGGCGGGCCGGGCCGGGCGCGACGCGGCTGTCAGCGGGCAGAGTGAAATGTGGCTGCAGACTTTTCACCCCAAGCATCCGCTGTTTGAGGCACTCAAGCGCCACGACTACCCGGCCTTTGCACAGGCACAGTTGGCCGAACGCCAGCAGGCCATGATGCCGCCTTTCAGCTTTCAGGCACTGGTGCGGGCCGAGGCGCGGGAGCAGACCACAGCGCAGGATTTTTTAACAGCAGCCAGCCTTGCCGCCAACGCCCTGCCAGAAGCCCCCTACGTGACGATCTACCCGTGTGTGCCCATGAGCATCCAGCGTGTCGCCAATGTCGAGCGCGCCCAGATGCTGATTGAAAGCCCATCGCGCGCGCATTTGCAGCGCTTCCTGACCGCCTGGCAAACCGTTCTTCATACAACCCGTGCGCTGCCAGTGGGCAAGGGGCTGATTCGCTGGGCGGTGGATGTGGACCCGCTGGCGATTTAATTGGCTGGCTCCTCAAGAGTTCAGATTGCTATCACCCGCCTAACTGAAGACCGCGCCGCCCTCATCAACGCTGCCGTCACGGGGCATTTGGACATCGCTGCCACGGGGAAAATATGTCGATCTTTTTAAATTTACTCAACATGACTTCGTTGACGTGTCGATTCGATCAACACGTCAGATGGATAATGTAGATAATTTCAAATTTAATCGACACATAAAGAAATTAACGCTATGATTCAAGACTGAATCGACACATAAGCCGTTATGGTCAAATTTCCGGCGCATTATGGCTCTATTTTTTTGCTTTAACCGGAGGCATGCTGATGTTTGACCCCAAACGCCCCTTTGATTTGCCGCCACTGCTGCGCGACAGTGTGCCCATGAGCGAGTGGGAGAGCGCGGACGTGTTCCGGGCTTGCATCAAGGCCAACAAGGCTTTGGCCGCGCTGAAAGAGGCCGCAGCGCTGCTGCCCAACCCCGATGTGATGCTCAATTCCTTGGTGCTGCTGGAGTCCAAGGCAAGCTCTGAAATTGAGAACATCGTCACCACCACCGACATGCTGTTCCAGTACGCCGCCAAAGACCCGGCCAAAGCCGATCTGGCCGTCAAGGAGACGCTGCAGTACCGTGAGTCGCTCTACCACGGGCTTGGCGAATTGCGCACACGACCAATTGCCACCAGACTGATCGAGGAAATTTGCAGCAAAACCAAGGGCATGGAGATGCATGTGCGCAAGGTTCCGGGGACGGCCTTGGTCAATGCACGCACGCAAGAGACCATTTACACGCCGCCCCAAGGTGAAGCGCTGTTGCGCGAAAAGTTGGCTGACTGGGAACGCTTTTGCCACGCCGAAGAAAGCGATGGTGTGCGCGGTGGCGAAATCGACCCGCTGGTGCGCATGGCCGTGCTGCACTACCAGTTTGAGGCGATTCACCCCTTTCTGGATGGCAATGGTCGCACGGGGCGGGTGCTCAACCTGCTCTATCTGGTGGACAAAGGGCTGCTGACATCACCCGTGCTCTACCTGTCGCGCTTTATCTTGAACAATCGCGGGCAGTATTACGCGCTATTGCTAGCAGTCTCGCGTGAAGGCAGTGTTGACGCTTGGCAACAATGGCTGCTGTACATGCTGGAGGCGGTGCGTGAAACGGCGGTGTGGACGCTTGAAAAAATCAAGGCGATTTCACAGTTGATGCAAAGCACGCACGAGCAAATTCAGCGCGACACGAGATTGGGCAATCAGAAGGGCTTGTTGGAGCTTGTCTTCAGGCTGCCCTATTGCCGTGTCGCCGATGTCGTGCAAGCACAAATTGCAAAGCGGCAAACGGCGGCGGTGTACCTGCAAACACTGGTCGACAACGGGCTTTTGCAAAAGCAAGGCAATGGTCGAGAAAAACTCTACCTGAACCACCGGCTGATCGACTTGCTGAAGAATGAGGTTTCCGTTCGTCAGAATTAATTTCACCCGGACAAAAAAATAATTACTTTTACCCGGATATAATATGGCAAAGTAATTTAATCCGGGTAAATTAATGCACACACAAACTACGGTTTGCACCGCCTTTGAGGGCAGGCAACGCATCGCCTCAGGCGCGCTTGACCAGGTTGCCAACGCTGCCAAAACAGCTTTCGACCGGGCCCTTACTAGCGCCTCACACAAGCCTATTTTGATTTTTGAGGATGCCACGAGCGAGACCATCGAGCTCGACTGGCGGGGTTCGGCACAGGAGTTTGCGGCTCGGGTGGCGGCCATGCCCCGTGGTGGCTCGCTCGAACGCACACTTGAAGCGCCTGAGCCTTACCTGACCGCGCCACCCGACCCACCACCCGGCCCAACACGCGGCCCGGGCCGCCCACGCATGGGTGTGGTGGCACGCGAAGTCACCTTGCTGCCGCGCCATTGGGAATGGCTGGCCAGCCAGCCGGGCGGCGCATCGGTTGCGCTGCGCAAGCTGGTGGACGGGGCTCGGCACGCATTGGAAGGGCAGGATCGCGTGCGCCAGGCGCGCCAAGTTGGCTACAAGTTCATGGCCACCATGGCGGGTCACGAAGCCGGGTTTGAAGAAGCCAGCCGGGCGCTTTTCGCAGGCGACCAAACCGGTTTTGAAGCGCTGATTGCCGCCTGGCCGGTCGATGTTCAGGCACATTTGAAAAAAATCCTGACGGGCGCTTTTTGACCTTGGGGCAAATCCCGTTAAACCTTTCAGAGCACCCACAATGACAACGCCACCCGACCCCATCGCCGCTGACCCGAAGGGCGTGCCACTCGCCACCGCGCCCAAAGCGCCCATCACACCTACCCAGCCAGGCCAGCCACCACCCGAGCTGTGGAAGGTTTACCTGCGCTTTCTGGTGCCGATGATTGGCGCCAACATCCTGCAAGCGCTGTCGGGCACCATCAACAACATCTACCTCGGGCAAATGCTGGGCGTGAGTGCGCTGGCGGCGGTGTCGGCCTTCTTTCCGGTGCTGTTCTTCCTGATTGCCTTCATGATCGGCCTGGGCGCAGGCGCTGCCGTGCTGATTGGGCAGGCGTGGGGCGCGAAGGAGCGCGAGCGCGTGAAGGCGATTGCCGGCACGACCTTGATGGTCGGCATTTACGCGGGGGTGGTGGTCGCCATATTTGGCGGCACGTTGACCGAGCCGATGCTGCGCGCGCTGGGCACACCGGTTGACATCCTGCCCGGCGCCACCGCCTATGCCCGCATCATGCTGATCGCGGCACCGGTGATCTTTGTGTTTCTGCTGATCACGTCCATGCTGCGCGGCGTGGGCGACACGAAAACGCCGCTCAAGACGCTGCTGATTTCCACGGCCATTGGCCTGCTGGTCACGCCGGCCCTGATTCGCGGCTGGGGCGGTTTGCCGCAGATGGGCGTCACCAGTGGCGCCTACGCGGGCGGCCTGTCGTTCCTGATTGCGCTGGGCTGGACCGTTGTGCATTTGCGGCGCAGCCATTCGCCACTGGCGCCAGACGCCGAGTTCATGCGCCATTTGCGTGTTGATCGCGCCATCCTGCTCAAAGTGCTCCGAATCGGGCTGCCCACCGCGTTGACCATGATCACGATTTCGCTGTCGGAAGTGTCGGTGCTGTTTCTGGTGAACCGCTACGGCTCGCAGGCGACAGCCGCTTACGGCGCAGTGAACCAGGTGATCTCCTACGTGCAGTTTCCGGCGATATCGATTGCCATTACGGCTTCCATCCTGGGCGCGCAGGCCATTGGCGCGGGCCGTGTGCACACGCTCGGCAAAATCGCCAAAACCGGCATTGTGATGAACCTGCTGCTCACCGGCTCTCTGGTGCTGTTGGGATATCTGTTTTCGCGCCACATCATCGGCCTGTTCATCACCGATGCGGCGGTGGTGGAAGTGGCGCAGACCCTGCTGCACATCATGCTGTGGAGCTGCGTGATCATGGGCATGTCGATGGTGCTTTCAGGGCTGATGCGCGCCAGTGGCACGGTTTTGTGGCCCACCCTCATTTCAATGGCCTGTATTGGCTTGATCCAGATTCCGGCGGCCTGGGCCTTGAGCAACCGCTTTGGCATCAACGGCATCTGGGCCAGCTACCCGATTGCGTTTTTGACCATGCTTTGCCTGCAGACAGCATATTACCGGCTGGTCTGGAAGAAAAAGCCGATCAAGCGGCT
>JANMCB010000167.1:0-6589 GCA_031360805.1 Rhodoferax sp. | reverse complement strand
TACAAGGTCGCCTGACCGATTTCACGCGATCAATCAACAAAGTGTCAAACCATCCACCTTTCACCATGCGCAATTTACAACGCTCCTCCATTGCCGCAGCGCTGCTTTGGACCAGCTCCAGCGTGATGGCCGACCCTGGTTATTACCTGGTTTCGGTTTACGAAAACCAGGGGCAAGCCAGCATTGACTTTCGCTACTGGACGGTTTTGGCCACAGGCCGCCCTGCAGTTGTCTGGCCAGAAATTGGCATTGGCTACGGTGTGACCAAACGCTGGTACACCGAATTTTTTGCCAGCTACATCGGAAGCGCGGAAACCACTACCCAGATCAGCAGCATGAACTGGCAGAACGATTACCTGTTGACCCAGGGGCAGTTTGATTTCGATGTGGCCCTGCACACCAACCTGATCCGCAACTATGGCCCCTACTACGATGCCTATTCGTTCGAATTTGGCCCGGCCATTCAGACCGATATCGGCCGCGTCCAGCTCAACACCAACCTGATTTTCGAGAAATTTTTTGACGGCGCGGGGCCAGCGACGCCTCAGCTCAAATACCAGTTTCAGGCCAAGTACCGCGTGAACGAAAAGTTTCACTTTGGCGTGCAGGGATTCGGCGAGCTGGGCGATTGGAACAACTGGGCGCCCGCCGGTAGCCAGTCCCACCGTGCCGGTCCCATGGTCTCGGGTACGCTGCCGCTTGGCAACCAGCAGGCGCTGCGGTACGACATGGCGTTTCTGTACGGAAACACCAATGGCCGGCGCGGCGACATGTTCTCAATGCGGGTGCAGATGCTCTTCTAGCTGCACTACAGATGGAAAATTTTGATATCACTGGTGATATCAAAAAGTCGCCAAATTTGCGTTTGAAGCCCAGATTTCATTAAAAAACCAGTAAAATATGCCTATAGCCCTCGTATAATATAGATAGTTTGCTATATTTATATGATCATTCGATCAGGAGACCTATGCAGCTCAATTTCATCGCCAATGCCTCAGTGCCCTGTTCCAGCGGTAGAACCATCGCCATGATTGACCCGTCGGACGGCCAGCCGTTTGACGAAATTCAACGCTCGGGCGCTGCGGACGTGGACACCGCCGTGCGCGCTGCGCGCCAGTGCATGGGTGCTGTCTGGAGCAAGCTCAGCGGCGCCGAACGTGGGCGACTGCTGATGCGCTTGAGCCTGGCCGTGACCGAGCACGCCCAGGAGTTGGCGCTGATCGAGCAGCGCGACTGCGGCAAGCCAACCCGCCAGGCGCTGGCTGACTCCGCCGCGCTGGCGCGCTATTTCGAGTTCTACGCCGGAGCCTGCGACAAACTGCACGGCGACACCATTCCCTATCTCGATGGCTACAGCGTGCTGACCTGGCGCGAACCGCACGGCGTAACTGGCCACATCATTCCGTGGAATTACCCCATGCAGATCTTTGGCCGCAGCGTGGGTGGCGCATTGGCTGCGGGCAACGTGTGCGTGGTCAAACCGGCTGAGGACGCTTGCCTGTCACTGCTGCGGGTGGCGCAACTCGCCGCTGAAGTGGGCTTTCCGGCCGGTGCCATCAACATCATCACGGGCTATGGCCATGAGGTGGGCGACGCACTGGCGCGCCATGCGGGCATTGACCACATCAGCTTCACAGGCAGTCCAAAAATCGGCACACTGATCCAGCAGGTTGCCGCCGAGCGGCATTGCCCGGTCACGCTCGAATTGGGCGGGAAGAGTCCGCAGATCCTGTTTGCCGATGCTGACCTTGACGCCGCCATTCCCGCAGTGATCAATGCCATTGTGCAAAACGCCGGTCAAACCTGCTCGGCCGGGTCACGCCTGCTGATTGACCAGGCGATTTACGAGCCCCTGCTTGAACGGCTGGGCCGCTCTTTTGAGAACCTGCGCGTCGGGCCGGCCACCCTGGACCTCGACCTGGGGCCGCTCATTCGCCAAAGCCAGCAGCAGCGGGTCTGGGATTTTCTGAGTGACGCGCACGTGGCCGATATTCCGATGGTGGCCCAGGGTCAGATCGTTGAGGAAGCGCCCGAAACCGGTTACTACCAGGCGCCCACGCTGTTGCGCGACGTACCAATTGGGCACCGCATCGCCCAGGAGGAAGTTTTTGGCCCGGTGCTGGCGGCCATGAGTTTCAGGGACGAAGACCACGCGGTTGAACTGGCCAACGCGACCCAGTTTGGACTGGTTGCGGGCATCTGGACGGCCGATGGAGCGCGCCAGTTCCGCATGGCCAAAAGGGTCAGGAGTGGCCAGGTTTTCATCAACAATTACGGAGCCGGTGGCGGCGTCGAGCTGCCATTTGGCGGCGTAAAATCAAGCGGCTACGGACGCGAAAAGGGCTTCGAAGCGCTGTACGGGTTCACCACCATCAAGACCGTTGCCATCCGGCACGGATAAACCAGGACCGAACGATCATGTTGAAGCTTTTTGGCATTGGGAAAGACAAGCCGTCAAAGGTGCAGGCAAACGGGCTGGACGCCGTCAACACCCAAATAGCGGGTAGCAACACGTTGCAGCACACCGACGTTCAACGCGAACTGGTGCGCGTCGTGCTGAAAGACACGCTTCGCAAGCACGGAATTCCGGCAGGCTGGGTGGGCTGCGAAGTCACCGGTATTTCGCACAGCCACATGGACGATGAGCTGTTCGTGCACCTGATTGTCATGACCTGGAACGAGGCGCTGGTCCAGTTTGCACCTGTCTTGCAGCAGCAGTTGATGCAGGGTCTGGACCGGTTTGAACCCAATGTCGACCATTCCAATTACGTGGTGTCGTGGCTGTTTTCGCCTGACTGCCAGTACCCCCATACCGAAATGCCGCCGCCAGAGTTCTGGGGCCTGGACGCAGAGGCACAGCATGCTGCGATGGCGGGCACCCAGGTCAAGCCGAAGTTTGACCTGGCCGCCTCCGGCGTGGCCTACGGCAGCACTTCCTTTACACCCACCGAGCCTGCGCCCCTGCGCAGCCCTACCCGATGAACGCCCGCGTCAAGGACAAGTCCATCATCGTCACCGGGTCGGGTGGCGGCATCGGTGAAGGCATCGCCATGCGCCTGGCCATGGAAGGCGCCAGCGTGATCGTCAACGACATCAACGCCAAACTCGGTGAAGCTGTGGCCGGGCAAATCAGGGCAGCCGGTGGCAACGCCTCGTTTTTCGCGGCTGACGTCACGCAATCAGCAGAGGTGGCGGCGCTGGTCCAGGCTGCAGTACAGCGACATGGCAAGCTTGACGTGATGGTCAACAACGCCGGCTGGACGCACCGCAACCGCCCGGCGCTGGAAGTGCCTGAAGACGAGTTTGACCGATGTTATGCCGTCAACGTGAAGAGCATCTACCTCGCGACAATCCATGCCGTGCCGGTGTTTCGCGCCAACAAAGGTGGCTCGTTCATCAACATTGCCAGCACCGCGGGCGTTCGACCACGCCCCGGACTCACCTGGTACAACGGCTCCAAGGGCGCGGTTATCACGACCAGCAAATCGCTGGCGGCAGAGCTTGGCCCGGACAACATCCGTGTGAACTGCATCAATCCGGTTTTCAACCCTGACACCGGGCTTTCCGCCGCTTTTGCAGGCGGCCCGGTCGATGAGGAGCGCAAGACGAAGTTTCGCGCCTCGATTCCGCTTGGGCGCTTCTCCACCGCGCTGGACGTAGCCAATGCGGCCCTGTACCTGGCCAGCGACGAAGCGGCGTTCATCAGCGGCGTCTGCATTGAGGTCGATGGCGCGCGCTGCGTCTGACATCTGACGGCCTGGCTGGCGCAGTCTGCGAGAAGCCTCGGCCCCGGTCAGGTAACCTGTCACAGGTGACAATAGTGCCTATGTCCGAGATTGCCCCTTCCACACCCAGGCGAACCGTGCCGCTAATCGACCTGCGCCACGCCGTGCGGCCAACCCCTGCGGCCGCTTTCGAGTCGGCGACTCGCCTGGTGGCAAATGGCCTGCTGGCCGACACGCTGGGGCGCCCACTGCGCGATTTGCGAATCAGCGTGACAGACCGCTGCAACTTCCGCTGCAACTATTGCATGCCCAAGGAGGTGTTTGACAAGGACTACGCGTACTTGCCGCACAACGCACTTCTCTCGTTCGAAGAAATAACCCGCATTGCACGGCTCTTCGCGGCGCATGGCGTGCGGAAAATCCGGCTGACCGGCGGCGAGCCGCTTTTGCGCAAGAACATCGAGGTGCTGATTGAGCAGCTTGCCGCCTTGCGCACGGTGGATGGCGAGCCGCTTGACCTGACGCTGACCACCAACGGTTCGCTGTTGGCGCGCAAGGCCAAATCGCTCAAGGCGGCAGGGCTGAATCGCGTCACCGTCAGCCTGGACGGCCTGGACGACGGGGTCTTTCGCAGCATGAATGATGTTGAATTTCCGGTGGCCGATGTGCTGGCTGGTATTGAGGCTGCGCGGGCCGCAGGTCTGGGTCTGGACGCCACTGGGCGTTTGAGCGGGTTGAAGGTCAACATGGTGGTCAAGCGTGGTACCAATGACGCCGAAATCCTGCCCATGGCGCGCCACTTCAAAGGCACCGGCATTACCCTGCGGTTCATTGAGTACATGGATGTCGGCGCGACCAACGGTTGGCGTATGAATGAAGTGCTGCCCTCTGCCGACGTCGTGCGCCTGATCCACGCCGAACTGCCACTTGTGCAACTGGACCCGTCGGCCCCAGGCGAAACCGCCGAGCGCTGGGGTTACGCCGATGCATCAGGCCAGCACGATCGCAATGCTGGCGAAGTGGGCCTCATCAGCAGCGTCACGCAGGCCTTTTGCCACGATTGCAACCGCGCCCGCCTGAGCACCGAAGGCAAGCTGTACCTGTGCCTGTTTGCCACCCAAGGGCATGACCTGCGCGCCCTGATCCGCAATGGCGCAAGCGACGCCGATGTTGAATCCGCCATCGGTCACATCTGGGGTGCGCGGGACGACCGGTATTCCGAGCTTCGCGCCAATTCGGCTCCCGACACCGGCTCTGGTGCACGGCGCGTCGAAATGAGCTACATCGGAGGCTGACCATGGCACCCATGTTCCCGGCATTGCGTGAGACGCTGCCCTTTGAGAGACCTCACTTTTCATGATTCACCTGAGCGACATTTCGGCCATCATCCTGGCGGGCGGGCGCGGCTCCCGGATGGGCGGTGTGGACAAAGGGCTGCAGGGCTTCAACGGAACTCCTTTGGCACTGCACACGTTGATGCGCTTGCAGATGCAGCAAGGCGGCCCGCTGGCCCAGGTGATGATCAATGCCAACCGCAACCTTTCCGCCTATGAAGCGTTTGGCATGCCGGTCTGGCCGGACGTATTGGCCGACTATGCAGGCCCGCTGGCCGGGTTTTTGACAGGCCTGGAGCGTTGCGAAACACCCTATTTGATGACAGCGCCTTGCGACACGCCTTTGTTTCCGCTGGACCTGGTGGAGCGGCTGGCACAAGCCATGGCCGCCGAGGATGCTGACATTGCCATGGTTTCTGCGCCTGAAATTGACCGCCAGGACAACCCGGTCATGCGGGCGCAACCGGTGTTTTGCCTCTTACGGGCTGAGCTCCTGGAGAGCCTGGTCGAGTTCACACACCAGGGTGGGCGCAAAATTGACGGTTGGACTGCAAAGCACCACACGGTGCTGGTGCCTTTCAACCAGGCGAGCGACGACCCGCGCGCGTTCTTCAACGCCAACACCATCGTTGAACTTCAATCGCTTGAGCAGCGTTAAGCGGCCTGCGCCATGAAGACGCTTGACCAGATTGCCGCTGAACTGCAAGGGTACGACCCCAACGCACTGCGCGCCGATGACGTCAATGCCTTTCTTGCGCGCATGGTGCAGCCCGTGCAACAGACCGAGCGGCTGAACATTTTTGACGCGCTGGGCCGCGTGCTTGCCGACGACTTGATTTCAACGGTCAACGTTCCACCACACGACAACTCGGCAATGGACGGGTTCGCTTTTTCGGGCCACCAACTCCTCGCGGGTGCGCCACTTGTGCTGCGGGTTGCAGGGACTGCCTTGGCCGGGGCCGCCTGGCGCGGTACCGTGGGTGACGGTGAATGCCTGAAAGTCATGACGGGTGCCGTTTTGCCAAAGGGGCTTGATACGGTTGTGCCGCAGGAATTTGCAAAAGCCAGCGGCAGTGGCGAAGCATCCATCATCACCATTGCAGCAGGCTTGCTCAAAACTGGCGACAACCGCCGCCTGGCGGGTGAAGACATTCAGGCAGGCAAAGCCGCGCTGCGGCGTGGCACACGGCTGTCCCCGGCTGCATTGGGTTTGGTAGCCAGCCTGGGCGTTGCCGAGGTAACCGTCTGGCGCAAACTGCGGGTGGCCTACTTTTCAACCGGTGACGAAATCCTGAGCCTGGGTGAACCTGCCCGCGAGGGTGCGGTCTACGACAGCAACCGCTACACCGTGTTCGGGTTGCTGGCCCGCCTGGGCGTGCAGATGATTGACATGGGCGTGGTGCGTGACGATGAGGCCCGGCTGGAGGCAGCCTTCACACGTGCCGCCACAGAGGCCGATGCCATCATCACCAGCGGCGGCGTGAGCGTGGGCGAAGCCGATCACACCAAGGCGATGATGAAAAAACTGGC
>JANMCB010000162.1:0-5017 GCA_031360805.1 Rhodoferax sp. | reverse complement strand
AGCGTGGTCCCCACCGCATCACCATTGACCACGACTGCGTTCATGGCCCCTTCAACATTGGCGATCAGGCGTTTGGCCGGGATCAGGCTGGGGTGCACGCGCAGTTCGATGCCTTCTGTTGTGCGCTTGGTCGCGTCGGCTGGCCGACGCTTGGTTATTCCCAGAAGCTTGATGCGATAACCCAGCTGTTCAGCATATTTGATGTCAACCGCACCCAGCTTCGTGATGCCTTCAACATACGCCTTGTCGAACTGCACCGGCACGCCAAACGCAATGGCCGACATCAGCGTGACCTTGTGTGCCGCGTCAACCCCTTCAATGTCAAAGGTCGGGTCGGCCTCGGCATAACCCAAAGCCTGCGCCTGTTTGAGCACCGTGGCAAAGTCCAGCCCCTTGTCGCGCATCTCGGACAGGATGAAATTGGTGGTGCCGTTGATGATGCCGGCAATCCACTGAATGCGGTTGGCCGTGAGCCCCTCACGCAATGCCTTGATGATGGGAATGCCACCGGCCACAGCCGCTTCAAACGCAACCATCACGCCTTTGGCCTGCGCCGCTGCAAATATTTCAGTGCCGTGTACCGCTAACAACGCCTTGTTGGCCGTCACCACGTGTTTGCCTGCGGCGATGGCCTCCATCACCAACTGTCTGGCGATACCGTAGCCGCCGATCAGCTCAATGACGATGTCGATGTCCGGGTTGGCGATCACGGCTCGGGCATCGCTGACGACTTTGACACCGGGGCCCACGGCTGCCTGGGCCCGGTCCACGTCGAGATCTGCCACCATCGTGACGTCAATACCACGACCGGCACGGCGCCGGATCTCGGTCTGATTGCGCTTTAAAACGTTGAACACACCGCTGCCGACCGTACCAATGCCCAACAGGCCTACTTGTATTGATTTCATGAAATTTTTCTAGTGAAGCGCAAGAATCTGAAAATCAGGCGCGGGCCGCTACCAATTTAATAGTGTTGGGCTTGACGTCAGTGCCGTGGGTCTTGCGATAGCTGTCCAGAAACTTCGCAATGCGGCCAATCGCTTCACGCAGGTCGTCTTCGTGCGGCAAAAACACGATTCGGAAGTGGTCGGGCGCAGGCCAGTTGAAGCCGGTGCCCTGCACGAGCATGACGCGGGTTTCCTTGAGCAAGGCCAGGAAGAACTCCCGGTCGTCCTTGATGGGGTAAACCTTGGGGTCAAGCTTCGGAAACATGTACAGCGCTGCCTGCGGCTTCACGCAGCTCACCCCCGGAATGGCAGTGATCAGGTCATAAGCAAGGTCGCGCTGGCGGCGCAGGCGACCGCCCTCGCCCACCAGGTCGTTGATGCTCTGGTAGCCGCCCAAAGCAGTCTGGATCGCCCACTGGCCCGGCACGTTGGAACACAGCTTCATGTTGGAGAGCATGTTCAGGCCCTCGATGTAGTCGGTGGCAACTTTCTTGTCGCCAGACACCACCAGCCAGCCAGCGCGGTAGCCGCAAGAGCGATAGCTCTTGCTCAGTGAGTTGAAGGTGAGCGTCAGCACGTCGCGAGACAGCGAAGCAAGTGCGGTGTGCTTGATGCCGTCGTACAAGACCTTGTCGTACACCTCATCCGCCAGAATGACCAGACCATGCTCCCGCGCCAGGTCGACGATGCCGTTCAACAGCGCATCGTCGTACATCACCCCGGTCGGGTTGTTGGGGTTGATCACCACGATCCCCTTGGTGCGCGCCGTAATTTTGGAGCGGATATCGGCCAGGTTGGGCATCCACCCGTTGGCCTCGTCACACAGATAGTGCACTGGCGTGCCGCCTGAAAGGCTGGTGGCCGCAGTCCACAGTGGGTAATCCGGCATCGGCAACAACAACTCGTCGCCGTCATCAAGCAGTGCATTGGTGGCCATGGTGATCAGCTCGCTGGCCCCATTGCCGAGGTAGATGTCGTCCAGCGTGACACCCGCGATGCCCTGCTTCTGGGTTTCATGCATCACCGCTTTTCTGGCGGCGAAAATGCCTTTGCTGTCGGAGTAACCGGCCGAATTGGGCAAATTGCGGATCATGTCCTGCTGGATTTCCTCGGGCGCATCGAAGCCGAAAACGGCCAGGTTGCCCAGGTTGAGCTTGATGATCTTCTGGCCCTCGTCTTCCATCTTGCGCGCCGCGTCCATGATCGGGCCACGAATGTCATAGAGCACATTGGCCAGCTTGGCAGATTTCTGAATGGTTTTCACGGGGACTCCGAAGGGTTTAGCTGAAACGTCACTAACGGGCGAAACCTATAATTTGACCACAGTTAAGCGCGCATTTACTGCACTGCAACAATCATTGACACCGCAGAACCGCTGCCCCTGACGCCACAACCGAGCCCGCATGAAAATCCAACCCGATAAATTCGAAGTTCAGTCCATCAACGGCTATGGCCCGGGATGGGTCAGCGTGGATGGGGAAAAGCTGACCCAAAGCGTAGTCATCGGGTCAAAAGGCCAGCGGCAGGCCTGGCCTTGTGAGAGTTTTCAGGACCTGACATCCACCCATTTTGAGCAGCTTGCCGCCATGGCGCCTGAACTTGTCATATTTGGCAGTGGCAACGCGATCAGGTTCCCACAACCCCAGTGGTTGGCGTTGCTGTATGCGAAGCGCATCGGCATTGAAACCATGGACACCCAGGCGGCCTGCCGAACCTACAACATTTTGGCGGGTGAAGGTCGTGATGTGGTGTTGGCGCTTCTGATCGAAAGTGCGCCCGCCTGAATCAGGCCGATTTCGGGGTAAAATTACAGGTTGCCGTGGTGGCAGATGGTGAGGGGTTCGCCATCTCGCAATCTCCATCATGCCTGTCACATTTAGCACGAGAGACACAAGTTACATATGGCGATCGTTGTCAACAAACCACTCCCTGAATTTGAAGCAAATGCCACCGGCGGCGTCCATGTTTCCAACACCACACACCTTGGCAAAGCCATGGTGCTGTATTTTTACCCGAAAGACAACACCCCCGGCTGCACCACCGAAGCCATGCAGTTTCGCGATAAATACAAAGACTTTGTCAAAGCCGGAGCGCAGGTATTCGGCGTTTCGCGGGACAACATGAAGTCGCATGACGAATTCAAGGCCAAGCTTGAGCTGCCGTTTGAGTTGATAGCAGACACCGAAGAAAAGATGTGCCACATGTTTGGCGTCGTCAAGAACAAGATCATGTACGGCAAAAAAGTCAAGGGCATTGAGCGCAGCACTTTCCTGGTGGGCGCCGATGGCATGCTCAAGGGAGAGTGGCGTGGTCTCAAGGTGCCGGGCCACGTGGACGACGTGCTCAAAGCGGTCAAGGCCCTCAAAAAAGCCGCTTGACACGATTTTTAGTCCGGGCGCTCGCTGCCGTGCTGCGAATGCGAGGTTCACCCAAGCCGGCAGCGCTGGCTCATGCATAATCTTTCCATGCTGTTGAACCTGCCGCACATTGCGGCGACTGCACCCGATCTCAAAGCCGCCTTGGCTCAAGGCGGCTTTTTTACTTTTTGTGACCGCGTTTTCAATTAACTGACCAGACTCAGTCTGACCCACCATGCCATTGCCCCCTGCCCCTGCCAAACGCGCCGCCCTCCTGTCACCGGCCGCCTACGATGCCCCAACCCGCAGCGCGGGCAAAAGCACGAAAAAACCTGCCAGTGCCACGCAGCCGCACCCGCTGGCGCGCCAGGCCACCGAATCTGAATTGCCACTGCGTGACCCGGCCTTGCGGGAAGTGCCGTTGCCTGCACACCTCCGCAAATCTGACACCACGAGGGGCGTGAACACACCCAGCGCAAAAGCGTCTACGCGCCCGCAGGAAGAGATTGCGCCTGCCGCTGCACCGCTGCAAAGCCATGCCGAACCACGCCCGGCTGGTGCAGTTGCCAAGGCCCGCAAGGCCAAGCCCGGCGGTCCGTCCAAACTGTTTGTGCTGGACACCAATGTCCTCATGCACGACCCCATGTGTTTGTTCCGGTTTGAAGAGCACGACATCTTCTTGCCGATGATCGTGCTTGAGGAGCTTGACGGCCACAAAAAGGGCATGACTGAAGTCGCCCGCAATGCACGCCAGACCAGCCGCAGCCTGGACGCTCTGGCTGGCAGCAATGGCGCCGACATTGGCGTAGGCCTGCAACTGGACACCACAGGCCACCGCGAAGCCAAAGGCAAGTTGTACTTTCAAACGCAAACGCTGAATTACACCCTGCCCTCCAGCCTGCCCCAAGGCAAGGCCGACAACCAGATTTTGGGCGTGGTTGACGCGCTGCGCCAGCAAAATGCCTCGCGCGCCAATGGCGGCACCCACCCGATCGGGCGGGAAGTCGTGTTGGTGTCCAAGGACATCAATATGCGCGTCAAAGCCCGCGCCCTGGGCCTGGCGACCGACGACTATCAGAACGACAAGACCCTTGACGATGGCGATTTGCTTTACGCCGGCTCGTTCGCACTGCCGGGCGATTTTTGGGCCACGCATGGTCAAACGGTAGAGAGCTGGCAGCAAGGTGCCGCCACCTTCTACCGGATTACAGGCCCGCTGGTTCCAAGCCTGCTGGTCAACCAGTTTGTGTTTTTTGAGTCGCCTGGCGAACCGTCTTTGTACGCCCGCGTCACTGAAATCCGCGGCAAGACGGCGGTGTTCAAAACCCTCAAGGATTACAACCACCTCAAGAACGCGGTGTGGGGCGTGACCACCCGCAACCGCGAGCAGAACTTCGCCATGAACCTGCTGATGGACCCGGAAGTTGACTTCGTCACGCTCACCGGAACGGCTGGCTCCGGTAAAACGCTGATGGCTCTCGCTGCAGGCCTGACGCAGGTGCTGGATGACCGCCGTTACACCGAAATCATCGTCACTCGCGCGACGGTGAGTGTGGGTGAAGACATTGGCTTTTTGCCCGGCACCGAGGAAGAAAAAATGGGCCCGTGGATGGGCGCACTGGACGACAACCTGGAAGTCTTGGGCAAAACCGACACCAATGCCGGCGAATGGGGCCGTGCCGCCACCAGCGAGCTGATTCGAAGCCGCATCAA
>JANMCB010000160.1:0-4135 GCA_031360805.1 Rhodoferax sp. | reverse complement strand
CGGTAACTGCTGCAACTCAGCCAGCGCCTTGACCAGCGCGAAAGCACCCTCACGCGGTGGATCGACCAGCCACTTCTGGGCGGTGCCGTCCTTGCTGAGCATTCCCGCCGTCATTTCAAACAGATTGCGGGCGACAAATTGGGTCTCTGCCAAGGGTTGGCTCAGAGGCGCCGCCTTGTTCAACCGGTAGTTCTCGCGTGACCGCACGATGAGCGATTCAGCCCCTTCCACACCCAGTACCTCGCGCGCCTGGGTGGCCAAGGGCAAGGTGAAGTTACCCAGGCCACAAAACCAGTCGATCACGCGCTCATGTTTTTGAACGTCGAGCAAACGCAGCGCGCGTGCCACCAGCACGCGGTTGATGTGGGGATTGACCTGGGTGAAGTCCGTCGGCTTGAAAGGCATGGTGATGCCGAAATCAGGCAGCGCATAGGACAGCACTTGCGGGAGCGACTTCACAGGCGGTGCACTTCCCGCCGGTGCGGCCTCGTCCAGCAACACCACGGTTTCCGGCCCTTTGGACTGCAGCCACCATTGCACGCCTGGGTGCGCCACGGAAAAAGCGCGAAGGCAGCCCAGGTCGGCATCGCTCAGGGGCTCCAGGTGGCGCAGCACCAAAGCCGTCACGGAATCGCCGCAGGCCAGCTCGATCTGCGGCAGCGTCTCGATGGCGTCCATCGCCGCAATCAGCGCCCGCAAGGGCATCAGCAACGCGCTCACGTGGGGCGGCAACACCGGGCACTCTTTCATGTCGGCCACGTAACGGCTTTTGCGCTCATGAAAGCCGATCAGCACTGCGCCCTTTTTATGCACATGGCGAACCGACAGGCGGGCGCGGTATCGATATCCCCAAGCCGGGCCTTCGATGGGACGCAGGATGTTCTCGGCCTTGACCTTGCCCAGATGCCACAGGTTGTCTTCCAGTACACGCTGCTTCACGGCGACCTGCGCGCCGACATGCAAGTGCTGCATCTTGCAGCCGCCGCAGGCACCCTCGTGCAGGCCGAAGTGCGGGCAGCCAGGCGTCACGCGCTGCGACGATTCGCGGTGGATCTGCGTGACCACGCCCTGCTCAAAACTGTTCTTTTTGCGGTGGACGTTCGCGGTCACAATTTCTGTGGTGAGGGCTCCTTCGATGAAGACCACCTTGCCATCGAGCTTGTGGGCAATTCCCTGTGCCTCGATGTCGAGGGACTCAATGGTCAGGCGTTCAGGCGGCGGGTAATCTGCGGGCGTGGCAATTTTTTTGTCAGAAGGCATGCGCCGATTGTCTCAGGTGTCCTGTGGCCCTTTTGCGCAACCGGAGGGTCAAAGCACGGCCTGGCTCGATATGCCGCGTTTGCCCAGGTAGGATTTCAGCTTTTGCAGCGCCTCATTTTGAATCTGGCGCACCCGTTCGCGGGTCAAGTTCAATTGCGTGCTGAGCATGTCGAGGGTCTTGGGCTCCTGGTCGTGCAGGCCATAGCGGCCTTCCAGAATTTCTCTTTCGCGCGCGGACAGGGTCACCATCCAGTCCTGCAGCAGGCGCTCAACTTCATGGATCTGGGTGAGCTTGCCCGGGTCCAGGTTCAACTGGTCAATCAGCGAGTCCCCCAGCGATCTTTCGTCACCCTGGTTGTCAAGGCTGGCATCCAGCGATTTGGCGGGTTCCGCCAGGGTCAGAAGATCGGTCACGCTGGCGACGTCCTGGCACAGCAATGCGGCAATGTCGTCGGCGCGTACGCCGTCCGGGCGCAGCGCGACGAACGCAGAATCGCTCTCCAGCGCACGTTTGGCGCGCAGCACGCGCTGAAGTTCCCGTACGACGTTCACCGGAAGGCGCACGGTGCGGCCCTGGTAGATCAACGCCCGGTCAATCGACTGGCGAATCCACCAGGTTGCGTAGGTTGAGAACCTGAAACCGCGTTCAGGCTCAAATTTGTCGATGGCATGCATCAGCCCCAGGTTGCCTTCCTCAATCAGGTCGGAAAGCGGCACACTGCGGCCCATAAAGCCTTTGGCAATGCTGATCACCAGGCGCAGGTTGTGCTCGATCATGCTTTGTCGGGCTGCAAAATCACCGGCCTTAACCCGCACTGCAACCGCAAATTCTTCTTCCTGGGTAAACAATTTGGTGCGGCGAACGTTTCGAAGGTAGTGCGAGAGGGAATCGCTTGGCTCAGCCTCTGGCGCGGGACGGTCTTGGGCATCCTCGGGCGCCACACCACCGCTGGCTATTTCCTGCGGTGGCTTGGCGCGCTTGGTCATGAAATGAACTGCTACCGGGGTGGCAGATACTTGGCCGGATCGACCGGTTTGCCCTGACGGCGGACTTCAAAATGCAGCTTCACGCGGTCGGTGTCGCTGCTGCCCATTTCGGCAATCTTTTGCCCCTTGCGCACGGTCTGGTCCTCTTTGACCAGCAGGGCCTGGTTGTGCGCATAGGCGGTGAGGTAAGTATTGTTGTGCTTCAGGATGATCAGGTTGCCATAGCCGCGCAGACCAGCACCCACGTACACCACCCGACCGTCGGCCGCAGCGACCACCGGCGTTCCGGGCGCGCCGCCGATGTCCAGGCCCTTGTTTTTGACCTCGTCAAAACCCGCCAGAACACTGCCAGCGGTGGGCCAGATCCAGGCGATGTCGTCGTCGCCGGCTGGGCCGGCCGGTGCAACTGCGGAGGGCGGCGTACCCACCGGCGCGTTTGCGGGCCGGGCAGCACTGGCAGCGGCTTGCGACGCAGCAGCGACCGGCGGCACAGCGCCTGGCGTGGCACTTGCTGAAGTCACTGGTTTGGTGGCGGCTGGCCCGGTTGCGGGCACCGGTACCGCTGCGATAGCCACCGGTGGCTGCACCCGCAGGACCTGACCAACCTCTATCTGGTTGGGATTTTCCAGCGCATTCCAGCGAACGATGTCACGCCAGTTCTGGCCGCTGTCCAGCCCGATGCGGATCAGCGTGTCGCCGGGTTTCACGGTGTAGTACCCAGGGCTGCCTGCATTTTCGATACCAGGCGGTGGTTTTACAGCGGCCGTGGATGGGTCGATTCTGGGTTCTGTGGCGACTGGCGCGGGAGCAGGACGGCCATTGCCCCGGTCTTCAACAGGCGCCCGGCCCAGCGACGTGGTGCCGCAACCCACCATGACGGCCGTGCAGGCCATGGCACACAGGCAGCGCACCAGTCTGCTCGCCATCAATCGGTTTTGAAACGGTTGATTTGCGCCAAACTGCCCTGCGTCTTGAAAACCTGCCATTTGTGTAGTCCCTTTATGCAATGCCTGATTTTAGGGGGACAAAGTGCACAGCTTCCAAAATAGTGTGCTTGACGCCAGTCTCGGTTTTGTCCACCACCATCAGCGCTTGCTGGCCCTTTGCGCCACCTGCCGTTGCCACAGGTGCCACCAGGCGCCCACCGACCGCCAGTTGGTCGATCCAGGCTTGCGGCAGAGCCTCGCCTCCTGCCGCCGAAATAATGGCGGCGTAAGGCCCGCCTTTGGCATAACCGGCCATGCCGTCACCCAGAAGCAGGTGAACGTTGGGCAACGCCAAATACCGAAGATTGTCGCGTGCCTTCTCATGCAGGCCCCGTAACCGCTCGATGCTGTAGACCTCTGTGGCCAACTGGCCGAGCACCGCCGCCTGGTAGCCGCAGCCAGTGCCGATTTCAAGCACCCTGCCTAATTTTCCGCCTGCATTGTTTCGCAGCAGCTCGACCATGCGCGAGACGACGCTGGGTTTGGAGATGGTCTGCCCAAGTCCTATGGGCAAGCTGGTGTCTTCATAGGCCTGGTTGACCAGCGCGCTGTCGACAAAGCGGTGCCGCTCAACCCGGCCCATCGCAGCCAGCACAACCGGGTCAGTGGTCCCTTGCAGGCGCAGTTTGGCCACCATGTTCATGCGGACAGCGCTTGAATCCATGCCATGCGCAACCTGAGACTTTGAAGCGCTGCCAAGTGCGGGCCGAGCCAGCGCAGTGTTCGCCGTAGCCTTGGCCCTGGCAACTGGTGGGCTGGAAGCGAGTTTCGCTGGAAATGAGGGCCGTTGTTTCAACATGTTGCACTTTTCGGTCAGGCTACCCATCAATCGTTCTGGTGATTGCGCAACTGCATCAGCGTCTGCGCCCAATAACCCAAATGGCCGTGCTCAGTCAAATCGG
>JANMCB010000153.1:0-13847 GCA_031360805.1 Rhodoferax sp. | reverse complement strand
GTGGTTGAGAAACTCATTGCCGAGCTGGCCGCGCAAAAAGGCATCACCCAACGTGCGGTCTCGGACGAAGAAATCCTGCAGCGCTGCATTTACCCCATGATCAATGAGGGCGCCAAGATTCTTGAAGAAGGCAAAGCCATTCGCGCCTCGGACATCGACATTGTCTGGATCAACGGCTACGGCTGGCCTGTTTATCGCGGCGGGCCGATGTTCTACGGCGACACGGTGGGCTTGCCCAAAGTGCTGGAAACAATGCAGCAATTTGAGGCGAAACTGGGGGCTGATTTCAAACCCGCTGCCTTGTTGGAGAAAATGGTGGCCGAGGGCAAGCGGTTTCAAGACATGACATCCTGATCGCAGTCACATTTTCATTGCCCTGATCAAATTCATTCAAACTCACCCCATTTCACGTCACCCGATTCAAAACAGGAGATCACCATGCGCCAGGCAGTCATCGTTTCATACGCCCGCACCGGGTTGGCCAAGGCCAACCGGGGCGGTTTCAACAACACATCGCACATGGCCATTTTGGGCCACGCGATTGAACATGCCGTCGCTCGCAGCGGGGTCGACCCGACGGACGTGGAAGACGTGGTGGCTGGTTGCGTCGCCGCACACGGCAACGTCGCCAGAGCGGCTGGTCTGCTCGCCGGTCTGCCGGTGACCACATCGGGCGTCAGCCTGCACCGCGCCTGCTCGTCCGGCCTGAACGCCATCGCCAACGCGGCGCACCACATCGTTGAGGAAGGCGCCAGCGTGGTGGTGGGCTGCGGCGTTGATTCCATCACCAACCAGGGCGGCGGCGGAGGCGGGCGCGACCCGCGTCTGGTCGACATGTACCCGGATTTCTGGATGCCGATGATCGAGACGGCAGATGTCGTGTCCGAGCGTTATGGCATCAGCCGCCAGTACCAGGACGAGTATTCACTGGAGTCCCAGCGCCGCATGGCCGCCGCGCAGCAGGCCGGCAAATTCAAGGACGAAATCATCGCCGTCAAAACGCAAATGAAAGTGGTCGACAAAATCACCAAGGCCGAGTCACTGGTCAACGTGACGGTCGACCGCGATGAATGCAACCGGCCTGATACCACGCTGGAAGGCCTTTCCAAATTGGAGCCGGTCAAAGGCCCTGGCAAGTGGGTGACAGCGGGCAACGCCAGCCAGCTTTCAGACGGCGCCGCCGCGCTGGTCTTGATGGAAGCCAAAGAGGCCGAGCGACGCGGGTTGCAGCCCTTGGGCGCCTTCAAGGGCTGGGCAGTGGCGGGCTGCCAGCCGGATGAAATGGGTATTGGCCCGGTCTTTGCCATTCCGCGCCTACTCGAGCGCCATGGCCTGAAGATTCAAGACATCGACCTGTGGGAACTCAACGAAGCCTTTGCCAGCCAGTGCCTCTACAGCCGCGACAAACTGGGCATTGACCCGGCCATCTACAACGTGAACGGTGGCTCCATCGCCATTGGCCACCCCTTTGGCATGACCGGCGCACGCCTGGCCGGCCACATTCTGCTGGAAGGCCGCAGGCGCAAGGCGAAGAACGTCGTGGTCTCCATGTGCATTGGTGGTGGCATGGGCGCGGCCGGGCTGTTTGAAGTCTATTGAAGGCGGGCCCATGACAGACCAACCAGGCGGGCCCGAAACCGCCAGCAATCGCGAATGCAAAAGGAGCAAATCATGGACTTGAACTATTCAGCAGAAGAGATCACCTTCCGCGATGAAGTGCGCACCTGGCTTGCTGCCAATGTGCCTGCCGACATGCGCGACAAAGTCAACAAATACCAGCACATGTCGCGTGATGACCTGATTGGCTGGCATAGGATTCTGGCCAAAAAGGGATGGGCCGTTCCGCATTGGCCGGTTGAATGGGGTGGCACTGGCTGGAACATCACGCAGCGCTACATCTTCGACGAAGAATTCGGTCTGGCTGGTGCGCCCGGCCTGGCCCCGTTTGGCCCGCAAATGTGCGCATCCGTGCTGATGAAATTTGGCACGCCGCAGCAAAAAGACCGCTTCCTGCCGCGCATCCGTGAAGGCGACGATTTCTGGGTGCAAGGCTATTCGGAACCGGGGGCAGGCTCGGACCTGGCGGCGCTCAAAACCAAAGCGGAACGCCATGGCGACCATTACCTGGTCAACGGCCAGAAAATCTGGACCACCCTGGGCCACTACGGCGACTGGATTTTTTGCCTGGTGCGAACCGACGCCCATGCAGAAAAACGCCAGGAAGGCATCAGCTTTCTGCTGATCGACATGAAAACCCCCGGCATCACCGTGCAGCCGCTGATCCTGATGGATGGCGGACACGAGGTCAACGAGATCTTTTTTGAGAACGTTAAAGTGCCGCTGGAAAACCTGGTGCATGAAGAAAACAAGGGCTGGACGGTGGCCAAGTACCTGTTGGGCCACGAACGCATGGGTAGCGCCCGAACCGGTGCTTTGCGCCGCGAAATGTCGGCCTTGAAGGCACTGGCCTCAGCTGAAGAGCGTGACGGCCATTCGCTGATGCAGGACAGCCGTTTCCGCGACCGCGTGTCGCGCGCCGAAATCGAGCTTGATGCGCTGGAACTCACAGCCATGCGCTTCCTGGACAAGATGCGAAAAACTGGCCAGCCACCTGGCGCCGATGTGTCCATGCTCAAAATTCGCGGCACCGAAGTGCAGCAGGCCATCACCGAACTGATGATGCAGGCCGTCGGCCCCAACGCGCAGCCCTTCAAGGCGCTTGAAGGCGGCGCGGTCGACGCGTATGCCTCGCGCCTGGCGCCACGGTATTTCAATTTCCGCAAGGCCAGCATCTATGCCGGCTCGAACGAAATCCAGCGCAACATCATCGCCAAAATGACTTTGGGGTTATAGGAAACATCATGGATTTTGACTACAACGAAGAGCAAAAACTGCTGGCCGATTCGCTGCAAAAATACCTGGCCAATGCCTACGGCTTTGAAGCGCGCAAGAAGCTGCTGGCATCGGACGCCGGTTACAGCCAGGCCGCCTGGACGGCGATGGCTGAAATGGGTTTGACCGCCATTCCGTTCACCACCGATGCGGGCGGGTTTGGCGGCGGCGCGGTAGACATGATGGCCGCCATGGAAGCTTTTGGCGAGGCCCTGGTGGTCGAGCCCGTGCTGGACCACATCGCACTTGCGTCGCGCCTGGTCGCGCAGGCCGGCACCGCTGAACAACGCGCAGCCACCCTGCCCACCTTGCTGGACGGCAACCGAAAGGCGACGTTCGCCTACCTTGAACGTGGCCGACGCTATGCGCTGGAACCGGTCACGACCATCGCCATCAAATCAGGCGACGGCTGGCAACTGGACGGTGAGAAAGTGGTGGTGATTGGCGCACCTCAGGTTGACTTGCTGGTGGTCTCCGCGCAGATCAGCCACGGCCCCGGCTGCCCGGTCAGCGGCGGCACCGGCCTGTTTCTGGTGGACCAAAACGCGCCGGGAGTCAACATCAGCGCTTACCGCACCGTCGATGGCCAGCGCGCCGGCGATGTCAAATTCACCAACGTTATATTGAAGGCAGACGCCCTGTTGGGCGGCGAAGAAAACAAAGGCCTGGCCCTGCCCCACATCGAGGAAGCCATCGATTTCGCCACAGCGCTGCTCTGCGCTGATGCCGTGGGTGCCATGAAATCCGCCAATGACGCCACGCTGGAGTACCTCAAAACCCGCAAGCAATTCGGCATCGCCATCGGCTCGTTTCAGGCCCTGCAACACCGCATGGTGGACATGTTCATGGCTTGCGAACAGGCGCGCTCCATGGCGATTCTGGCCGCGTGCCGGGTCGATGCCGCAGCCAGTTCAGCCGATGCTTCGGTGATCGCAGCGCGCAAAAAATCCGTCTCAGGCGCGATGGTGAAAATTGCCGATTCGGCCCGCCTGATCAGCCAGGAATCAGTGCAGTTGCACGGCGGCATGGGCATGACCGAAGAGATGAAAGTCAGCCACACCTTTCGCCGCCTGACCATGCTGGCACAGCGCTTTGGCGATGCGGACCATCACTTGGCACGCTACGCGCAGATGACCTGAGTTTTCGAACAGGCGTGGGTCCCGTGTGGACTGCTCAGTAATTTCAGACTTTAAGCCGATACACTGCCGGACTTCACGACCTATCGGCAAAAACCAGCAATTCATGACAACTTACGACCTCTACGCCATTGGCAACGCCCTGGTGGACTCCGAATACGAAATCTCCGAGGCGCTGTTGGTCGCCGCTAAAGTCGAGAAGCGCCACATGACGCTGATCGACGCGGCGCGGCGCAGCGAGTTGTTGACCCATGTGGACGGCATGCCGTCGCGCAAAAGCGGCGGCGGTTCTGCGGGCAACACGGTGGTGGCGCTGGCGCAATTGGGCGGGCGCGCGTTTTACTCGTGCCGCGTTGCCAACGACGCTCTGGGGGCCTTTTATGCGGATGACTTGAAAGCCAACGGCGTTAACAGCAACCTGACCGCAGCAACCTTGTCTCAAGCTGGCAATTCAAGCCCAACCGGCCAATGCATGGTGATGGTGACGCCTGATGCCGAACGCAGCATGAGCACATTTTTGGGGGCTACTGCTGACCTGGATCACACGGCTTTGCACGCGCCAGCGATTGCGGCGTCCAAGGTCTATTACATGGAGGGCTACCTGGCCGCCTCGCCCACCGGGCTGGACGCCGCGCTGCGTGGCCGCCAGATTGCCAGTGCAGCCGGGGTCAAGCTGGCCTCGACCTTGAGTGACATGAGCATGATCAATTTTTGCCGCCCGGGGCTTGAAGCCATGCTCGGCAACGCCCAAGACCAGGGCCTGGACTACCTCTTTGCCAATGAGGAAGAAGCGCAAACCTGGTGCGGCACCACCGACATGCAAGCCATCTGTGCCCAGTTGAGCCAACGAGCCCGCGTGGTGTGCCTCACGCGCAGTGCCAAAGGCTGCATCGTGCTCGAAGCGGGTCTGCAAACCGCTGTGCCCGCTGCCAGTGTGAAGGCCATTGACACCAACGGCGCAGGGGACATGTTCGCCGGCGCCTTCCTGTACGCCGCAACCCAGGGCCACAGCCATGTGGACGCAGCCTGGCTTGCCAATCAGGCAGCCGGTCAGGTGGTGAGCCAGTACGGGAACCGGTTGACCCTGGACGCGATGCGTCGCGTGAAGGAACAATTCGCCCAGCACACCCGCCATTGAAACGCGGTGGCGTCAAAAGTCGGGGCTGGAGTATTTGATATCACCTGTGATATCAAATACTCTGAATTTCGGGCGAAAATTGGTTATTTTTGCTGAAAAACCAATAAAATAGGCCTCTAGCCCTCGTATTTAATAGATAGTTTGCTACTCGTTTTGTAGCAAACTACTTTTTGCCAGCAGCCAAATCTTTCAGGGCTGTTTGCCTGATAGCCGACAGCGTCCCCCGCGTGGTGATCACCTCCGGGTCAAGCATTACCTCTATCAACGTGCCCTGCCCGCGTTCGAGGGCCGCCAGCAGCTCAGGCTCAAACTCTGCCGTTTTGCTGATCTTCACCCCCGCGTAGCCATAAGCCCGCGCGAGCGCAGCAAAGTCCGGGTTGACCAGCGCCGTGCCTGCAACGTGCTGCGGATAGTCGCGCTCCTGGTGCATGCGGATGGTGCCGAACATGCCGTTGTTCAAAAGCACGATGATGGTCTTGGCGCCGTATTGCGTGGCCGTGGCCAGCTCCTGGCCATTCATCAAAAAGTCGCCATCACCGGCCATGGTCAATACGACTCTGCCCGTCGTGATGGCCGCCGCAATGCCCGCAGGCACGCCATAACCCATCGCGCCATTGGTCGGCGCCAGTTGGGTTTTGACGCCCTTGGCCAGCCCATGGTGTTTGAAGAAGCGATGCACCCAACTGGCGAAGTTGCCTGCACCGTTAGTCAGCACCGCGTCTTGGGGCAAATGCTTTTGCAGTGTCGCCACGATGGACGGCATGTCGATGTCGCCCGGCAGCGATTGCGGGGTCATGTTGGCAAGGTAATCAGCGTTGCAGGCTTGCGTCCACGCCTCCCAAGGTAAATCGACAGGCGCCGTCAGCACTTCGAGTGATCGTGCAGCGGCGTTCATGGTGGACTGGATTGCCAGATCGGCCTGGTAGACGCGGTTCAACTCCTCAGCGCTGGCATGAAAGTGCACCAGCTTCTGTTTTGGTTTGGGTGCCTCCAGCCAGGTGTAACCGCCCGTTGTCATTTCACCTAGACGCGGGCCAATAGCGATGAGCAAATCGCTCTCTTTGAGCCGCTGGGCCAGCTTGGGGTTGATGCCAATGCCCACGTCGCCCGCGTACTGTGGATGGAAATTGTCAAACGTGTCCTGAAACCGGAAGGCGTTGCCCACTGGCAGCTTCCAGTTTTCGGCAAAGCGCTGCAAGGCCTGCGCGGACTGAACCGTCCAGCCACCGCCACCGGCAACGACGAACGGACGCTCAGATTTGAGAAGCATTTCACGCAGGCTGCGCAGGGAACCAGGGTCACTCCAGGCCTCTACCACGGCAGTGTGTGGCAGGGCCTGCGGCATGACGCCATTTGCGTTTGCTGTGACAACCGACGCCAGCATGTCTTCAGGCAGCACCAGCACCACGGGGCCGGGACGGCCGTTCATCGCCGTGGCAAACGCGCGGGCCACGTATTCAGGGATGCGCCGCGCATCGTCAATGCGTTCCACACGTTTTGCCATGCCACCGGTCGAGGGGCCAAAAAAGCTCAAAAAGTTGACCTCTTGAAAGGCCTCGCGATCCCGCGTGTCGCTGGCCACGTCGCCCACAAACAGGATCATCGGCGTCGAGTCTTGAAACGCGGTGTGCACGCCGATGGAGGCATTGGTGGCGCCAGGGCCGCGCGTCACAAAGCAGATGCCCGGGCGACCGGTGAGTTTGCCGTGGGCCTCGGCCATGTAGGCGGCACCGCCCTCTTGCCGGTTGATGATGAATCTGATTTTGTCGGCATGGGCATGAAAGCCGTCCAACACGGCCAGGTAACTCTCGCCTGGCACGCCAAACGCGTGGGTCACGCCCTGGGCCATCAAACATTCAACCAGCAAGTGCCCACCAATTTTGGGGCCTGGCGCTTTGGAATTTTCTGAGGTGATCATGGGCAATATTGTGCCGTGTCAATTGGGGGTCTGCCGGTTTGGTGGTTTCGCGCTAGACTAAGTGCGACAACCGCTTATCCAACCCCGATCAGAACAACATTGAGGCCGACACAGTGACAACAGTTTCTTCTTCTCCAAGCAACACCAGCAACGCCATGCCGACTCCATCTTCCGCCACCAACGCCCGCTTTGGCAGTGGCAAGGAAGTGCGCCGCCTCGAAGACGACCTGCTGCTCACTGGGCAGGGCAAATTTACCGACGACGTGGCGCCGGCTGACCAGGCGCATCTTGTTTTTCTGCGTTCGCCCTACCCGCACGCCAATATCAAGTCAGTTGATGTGAAAGCTGCGCGGGCGATGCCAGGGGTGCTGTATGTCGCGACGGGGGCTGACTTGGCCAAGGCCGGCGTCAAACCCGTTCCGGGTGTGGCCGGTTTCCCGCGCGCTGATGGAAGCGCAGCCCGGTCTGCGGCCCGTCATGCGCTGGCGCACGAGCGTGTTCGCTACGTGGGCGAACAGGTTGCTGCAGTCGTTGCAGAGACGCTGGAGCAGGCGCGCAACGCCGCAGAGGCCATCGTGGTGGATTACGACGAGCTGCTGATGGCCGTGCATATGGCTGACGCCAGCGCCGCCGGTGCGCCGTTGCTGTGTGAGGAATTGGGCGACAACATTGCCGCCGAAATGCGCCACGGCGACGCCAAAGGCACGGCAGCCGCATTTGCCTCGGCAAAGCACGTGGTCAAACTGGCGCTGACCAACCAGCGCGTCGCCGCATTTGCCGTGGAGCCGCGCACCGTACTGGACACCTTTGACGCCGCAACAGGCCGCCTGACGGTGCGCATGAGCACGCAAATGCCGTCCGGCGTGCGCGACACCCTGTGCGATGTGCTGGGCCTCGCCAAAGAGAAGATGCGTGTGGTGGTGGGTGACGTCGGTGGCGGCTTTGGCATGAAAACTGGCGCCTATCCGGAAGACGTGGTGGTCGCCCATTGCGCTTTGGCCTTGAAGCGGTCGGTGAAATGGACCGCTGAGCGCGGCGAAGAATTTTTGTCCAGCGCGCATGGGCGCGACATTCAAACGGCTGCCGAGCTGGCGCTGGATGCCACCGGAAAAATCTTGGGCCTGCGTGTCACTTCCGATGCCAATGTGGGCGCCTATGCCACCGGCGTCGGCGTCGCCATTCAGCTGATGATTGGGCCCTGGGTGCAAACCAGTGTGTATGACATCAAGCCGGTTGACTTCCATTTCAAGGCTGTTTTGACCAACACGGCGCCAACCGGTGCTTACCGCGGCGCCGGCCGCCCGGAAGCCATCTTCATCATGGAACGGCTGATGGACGAAGCCGCGCGCCAGATCGGCATGGACCGGGTCGAACTGCGCCGGCGCAACTTCATCAAGCCTGACCAGATGCCCTACACCAACCCGATGGGTCAGGTGTATGACACGGGCCAGTTTGAACACGTGATGAACCAGGGCCTGGCTCTGGCCGACTGGACTGGTTTTGACGCGCGTGCTGCGGCCTCCAAAAAGCAGGGGAAACAACGCGGCCTGGGGTTGGCCACGTTTCTGGAGTGGACCGGCGGCAACGTGTTTGAAGAGCGCGTGACTGTCACCGTCAAGCCTGAAGGCATCATTGAAGTCTATTCCGCCGTGCAGGCCATGGGCCAGGGCATTGCCACCACGCTGGCGCAACTGGTGGTTGACACGTTTGGGGTGCCCATCGACAAGGTGCGCATTGTGCTGGGCGACACAGATCGCGGCACCGGTTTCGGCAGTGCCGGCTCGCGCTCCATCTTCACCGGTGGATCGGCGGTTCGGGTTGGTTCCGAGCGCACGGTGGACGCCGCAAAGTTGCTCGCCGCCAAAGAACTGGAAGTCGCCGCTGAAGACATTGCCTACGCCGACGCGACCTTCAAGGTCAAGGGCACCGACATCACGCTGGACCTGTTCGCGCTGGCAGCGCGGCAGAGTGACCAGCAGATCTACATGGATTCCACCAGCGCTGTGGCCGGGCCGACCTGGCCAAACGGATGCCATGTGTGCGAGGTTGAACTGGACCCGCAGACTGGCCACGTCGAAGTGGTGGCGTATGCGTCTGTGAATGACGTGGGCACCGTGATCAACCCGATGATCGTGCGTGGCCAGCTTGACGGTGGTGTGGTGCAGGGCCTCGGGCAGGCGCTTTGCGAGCACCTGCAGTACGACCGCGAAACCGGCCAGCTCGTCAGCGGCAGCCTGATGGACTACTGCGCACCGCATGCCGACATCGTGCAGAACATGAAGAACGAGATGGACCAGTCCACACCCTGCAGGAACAATCTGCTGGGCGTGAAAGGTGTGGGCGAACTGGGCACCATTGGCGCAACCCCGGCACTGGTGAACGCGGTGGCCGATGCGTTTGCGCGCAATGGGCTGTCGGGCAAGACGACCTGGCTGCAAATGCCGCTGACGGCGCCGCGCGTTTGGGAATTGATGCACTCGGCCTGAACCGGCGCTGCAAACAGTCAACCCGAGCCAGCGGCCTCAAGCAGACGATCCAGGCCGGCCAGCGCGTGACCAAGGAGCCTCACAACGAACCGGTCTATGCCTGGGTAGTGGTTTGGGGCGCCTTTGTCAGCATGGCGGTCATTTTTGGTGTAGCCTATTCGTTTGCGGCGTTCTTCGAATCATTCGCTGCGGAATTTGCCGCGCAACGCGCCGACGTGTCGATGGTGTTTGGGCTGTGCGGCCTCATCTACTTTTCCTTTGGCGCGGTGGGCGGTATTCTGGCCGACCGGTTCAGCCCGCGCATCGTCTGTTGCAGCGGCATGGTGTGCATTGCAGCGGGGTTGCTTGCAACCAGCTTTGCCAACGCCATGGGCATCGTTTACCTGACCTACGGCATCGGTATTGGCATCGGCGTTGCACTGGTCTACACGCCGTCGATTGCCTGTGTGCAACCCTGGTTCAGCAGGCGGCGCGGGCTGGCGGCGGGCATCGCGAGTTCCGGCATCGGCGCGGGCACGGTTCTGGTGCCGCTTTTGGCGACCAGCGCCATTGCGGCCTTGCAGTGGCGTGATGCGCTGCGGGTCATGGCACTGGGCGTATTGCTGCTTGGGTTTTGTGCTGCTTACCTGCTCAAGCGCCCGCCGCTGCCAGCACGCGTCACAGGTGACCAGACACCCTCGATTCCAGGCGCAACACTCAGGCAGGCCCTGCACGACCCTCGTTTCTGGTGGTTTTATCTTTTTACTCTGGCTTCAGCGCCCACCATGTTCATCCCGTTTGCGCATGTGTCGCCTTCCGCGCGGGACATCGGCATCAGTGACGCCAGCGCGGTGGGCCTGGTCGGATTGATTGGCATTGGCAGCCTGGTCGGACGCTTTGCGATAGGCGCTCTGGCAGACCGCCTGGGCCGCACCAGGACGCTGACGCTGGCACTGGCGTCGATGGCAGCCACCTACCTGCTCTGGCTGGCCGCAGACGGCTACCCCGCCCTGGCGGTTTTCGCACTTTGGTTCGGCTTGAGTTATGGCGGCATTGTGTCGCTGATGCCGGCCATCTGCATGGACATGTTTGGCGCGCGCGCCGTGGCCAGCATTGTGGGCACGTTGTACAGCGGCGCTGCGTTGGGCAACCTGCTGGGGCCGGTGGTGGCGGGGGCGGTGTTTGACCGCACGGGGAGTTACGCGCCGGTGATGTGGGGTTGCCTGGCGCTGTCGCTTGTTTCGGGGTTTGCGTCGTTGAAAGTCGTGCGCCTGGGCGGGCGGGTTTACTAGGTGGATTCCGGATTCATCTAAATTAATAGCAAACTATTTAATAAATACGAGGGCTAAAGGCACTTTTTACTCCAAAATTGCCCAAAACCAGCCTTTTTCCCAAACTTTAAAGCAATTCTCATATCACCCGCGATATTAAACTAGCAACAGGTTCAAGGCCGCCGCCGAATGCTGGCAGGCAGCTTCTTCCACGGCAGATCGGCCGGGTCTGCCGCCATTGGCCCCGCTGCCTTGGCTACCAGAATATGGCTTGAATGGGGTGAGAAATCAGCCCTGAAATGGTTCGAACTTTTCACCACCACAATGCGCATCTGCTCGTGGTGGATGCCCACCATGCGCAGCAACTCGCGGTCCAGCAATTGCTTCTTGCCGCTGACCACCGCAATGCGGATGCCCTCGATTTCAAGGCAGGCACTGGGGCCGAGCTGCACAGTCAGGCCGGTCATCATCGGGCCGGTCAGCTTGCAGCGTCCATCGCTCACCGCGAGCACCTTGAAGCGGCCCTGCACTGGCGCATCGCTCAAGCTGCCGGTGAACGTGGGCACGGCCGTTCCGAGCGAGAGTTGCAACTCGGCACCCACCCCAGCTTCCATCGCGGCGCGCCCTGCCGCTGCGTCAAACAGCAGGCCCAGCGCCACCTGGCCCGGGAACTTGCGGCCTGCGCCCTGCGCCATCAAGGCGCGCAGCATGCCGGTGGTGTTGCTGTCGCCGCCCGCGCCAGGGTTGTCCTGGGTGTCGGCAATCACCACCGGTTGGGCCGATTCTGAAGCCAGCGCCATGGCTTGCACCACCGCATCGCGCGCATCCACGCAATCCAGCTGCCATTGCGTGGGTTCAGCGGCGCTGGCATACAGGCGCTCCACTGCGCGTTCCGCCTCTGCACCATAACCCCAGACCATCGGCGCGCACTCGGCAAAGTCGGCCGCTGGAAAACCCATGCAAAAGCTCAACACGGTGCCGAATTCGTCGTCCAGCGCGAGCAGCTCGTCGTAGACGCGCCGGGCCGGTTCCATCCAGGTGCTTTGGGCATTGAGCGGAATCAAATAGGGCATGCGTTTGGCAAACATCGGCTCCTTGCGGCCCCCTTTCAGTCGCCTGGCCAGCAACTGCGCGGCCAGTTCGCCGGTAGCCGCCATGTCCACATGCGGATAGGTGCGGTACGACACCAGCGCGTCGGCTGCGCTGAGCATGCGATGGGTGACGTTGGCGTGCAGGTCCAGGCTGGCAATGATCGGCAAATCCGGCCCCACCAGCGCTCGCAGGCGCGCCAGCAACTCGCCTTCGCTGTCATCGGCGTGTTCGGCCACCGCCGCACCATGCAGGTCAAGGTAAATGGCATCCAGCCCGCCGCTGTTGCGGGCGTTTTGCACGTCTTCAAGGATGGCGCCGGCAATGCGCTCGAACGCGTCACACGTGACGTAAGACGATGGAATCGCCCCGGCCCAGCAGGAGGGCAGCACGGTCCAGCCCTTCAACCTGGCGGCCTCCATGAAACCAGCCACCGGAATGTTGATGCCGCTTAAAGATTCAACCAGCGCCTGGCCGCGCATGTAAGCCGGAAAAGAATCGCCCCGCGTGAATGCGGCCCAGTCGGCCAGGCTGGGGGCAAAGGTATTGGTCTCATGCTGGAAGCCAGCGATCAAAATTCGTGTCATGGTGCGTGAATGGATTGTTGAAGTGTGAATTGAAGACCGCGTCAGGACTTGCGCCAAAGCTGGCGCAGCACCAGGGCAGCGCCGCCCAGCACCAGCGCAAAACCAAGCCAGTCGATGGCGCTCGGCCGATCCCCCACCAGCCACATGGCGCCCAGCACGCCAACCACCGGTACCAGCAGCGTGGTCATGGACGACACACTGGCGCCGACCTGGTCTGACAGCAGCGTCCACAGCCAGTAAGCCAACGCCGTCGCCGGAACAATATGGAAGATCATCGCCGCCAGCACCTTGGGCGGCAATGGCCAGGGCGGAAACGCCTCGTGGGTCCAGCGCGACGCAATGAAGATGCAGGCGGCGCCCAGAACCAGTTGCCAGGCCGTCAACACCATGCGATCCCCCGGCGCCGGCCAGCGTTTGGCCAGTACGGTGGAACAGGCCCAGCTAAAGGCAGCCAGCAGCGGGAAGCCCAGGCCCTTCAACGCGCGCGCGTCCACCCCGCCAGACTGCAACGCCTGCACCATTGGCAGCGCCAGCAAGGCAATGCCCGCCATGCCCAGGCCCAGCGCCAGCATCTGCCTGCGGTCAAGCTGTTCGCCCAGCCAGAAGCGCGCCAACACAGCGGACATCATGGGCATGGTGAAAGTCAGCACCGCCGCGCGCGAGGTGCTGGTGTTGAGCTGCGCCATCGCCGTGCTCATGTTGAACAGCGCTACGGTGAGCAAACCGCCCATCACGATGCCAGGCCAGGCGCCGGGCGCGGGCCACAAGCGCCGCTTTTGCGCCCATGCCAGCAACACCAACAGCAAACCACCCAGCCCCAAACCGACCCAACGCAGCGTGAAGGGTGGGAAAACGTCCAGGGCGATTTTGACGGCAGGCCAGTTCAGGCCCCAGGCCACAGCCAGGATGGGAGCGATCAGCAAGGGGCGCATGGCACCCCCAGCGAGTTGCGTCGAAGTCCGTGTGTCAAAGCCGCTGCCGGAAAGCTTGTCAGACCCGTGCGAAGGCGAAATCGCGCCCGGGCGCTGCAGCAAACAGGGACTGGGTGTAGGCATGCTGCGGCGCGCCAAAAACCTGGTGCGCCGGGCCGTATTCGACCACTTTGCCCTTGGACATCACCGCCAGTTGGTCGCAAACTTGTGAGGCCACACGCAGGTCGTGCGTGATGAACAGCATGGCCAGGTTCAGGCGGCTGCGGATCTCTTCAAAAAGCTCCAGAACCTGGGCCTGCACCGAGACGTCCAGGGCCGACACCGCCTCGTCCGCCACCAGCAGCTCGGGCTCCATCATCAGTGCGCGGGCAATGCAGATGCGCTGGCGTTGGCCGCCTGAAAACTGGTGCGGGTAGCGC
>JANMCB010000148.1:0-2120 GCA_031360805.1 Rhodoferax sp. | reverse complement strand
CGGATGCACCTTACAAGCGGGCCCGCGCCGGCATTGGTTTTGTGCCGCAAGGCCGGGAAATATTTGCGCGGCTGACCGTTGAAGAGAATTTACAGATGGGCCTGGCCGGCAAACCCGCGGGCACGCCCATTCCGCCCGAACTGTTTGAGCTGTTTCCGGTGCTCAAGCAGATGAAGAGACGCCGCGGCGGTGACTTGTCTGGGGGGCAGCAGCAGCAATTGGCGATTGCCCGTGCGCTGGCGGCCAAGCCCAAACTGCTGATTCTGGATGAGCCCACCGAAGGCATTCAGCCGAACATCATCAAGGGCATCGGCCGCGTCATCCGCATGCTGGCCGATACCGGGCTGGACGGCCAGAAAGTGGCGATTTTGCTGGTCGAGCAATACTACGACTTTGCCGAGGCGCTGGCCGATGACTATGTCGTCATGGAGCGCGGCGCGGTGGTTGCCAGTGGTTTGGGCGTTGACATGCAAAACAACAAGGTTCGGCAACTGGTTGCGATCTGACTTTGGATCAGGCAGATCAATCCCGATCAAGCCCGTTCAAGGTAGCTCTGAAAAACACCCACATGCACAAACGCTGCGTCCGCCGCGTTGGGCCAAAGGTCTGCGCTGCTGAAGCGCACGTCAAAAGTCGGTTCATCTTCAGCCTGCACGCCATGCGCGTGGGCGTCTGGGAAAGGGTAAGCGGGTGATTCGCTGACCACCACCCCGCGCTTGCCGCGAATGTAAGCCGGCAACCGGTGGTGGCCGGGAACCAGGTCGCTGCGTACGCTGACGGCGTCACCAGGCTTGAAGTGCGCGCGCGCCATGCTGTTGGTGCGCCCGGCGGCACTGGGTGATGCCAACGGGAACGTTCCATCCGCCTGGCGTTCCAGCTCGTCGGCCGTCACCAAACCCTTTTCAACCAGCAGCGTGGCCAGGCTGGTCAGTGTGCGCTCGTAGTAGCCGGCCGCCAGGTAATGGCGGGGCTCCATGCGTTCAATGGCGTGGCGGTACTCGTCCATGTTGAAGATTCCCTGGCGCACGGCCAGCGAATACAGGGCGTTCACGCGCTTCTCCCAATCCGCATGAAAGACGGCCGCATCGGGCGAATGACGCACCCGGCCAAAGCCCTGTTTACCGCCTAAATCGTGTATGCCGTCCATGGTGTTGGTCCTTCGAAATGGGGATGCGCTCAGAGGCGCGAAACGCCGATCATTGAATCCTGGGTGACGACGCTGGCCAGCCGCTCTGCCGACCACCCAGCCGTGTGCGGCGGCTGCATCGGCAACACCATGTAACGGGTGTCGGCCGTGGTGTCCCAGACGCGGATTTCAACATCGGCTGGCAAGTCCAGCCCCATTTCCTTCAGCACCGTTCGCGATTCACGCACGGCGCGGGCCCGGTATTCCAGGTCTTTGTACCAGTCGGGCGGCAGACCAATGATGGTGAACGCCGTGCACGAACACAGCGTGCAGCAAATCACGTTGTGCACAGCGGGTGTATTTTCCAGGGCGACCAGATGGCGATGGTGGCGCGGCATCTCCAGCCCCAGCTCAGCCACGGCAGCACGGCCATTGGCAAACAGACGCTGGCGAAAAGCGGCGTCGGTCCACGCCCGGGCCACCACCCGCGCGCCGTTGCGGGGCAGCCATTGTTCTTCAACCAGATGCCGCGCCTGCTCAATGAACTCAGCGGGCTGATGGCCGTGCCGGTCCAAAACGGCTTGAAGGGCATCAAGGCGCTGAGCGATGGACGCCACCGGTGGCGCGTTGACGGATTGATTTGACATGAGCAGGGCTCCCAAGGTGTCGCAATTTAACCATTTTGCGCTTTGCCTTGCTGTGAGTCAGCGCGCCCAACCCCATGAGTGGCCTGCGGTCCGCAAACTGATTGTTGCCAATTTGCTACGTAATATATAGCAAACTATCTATATAATAAGAGGGCTAGGTGCCAATTTTGTTGATATTTTTGCTTTTCAAAGCCCGATCTGATAAATTTGATATCGCAGGTGATATCAAATCTCACGAAATTCGGCCCGATCTGCCCTGCAAGACCCGCATGGGGCTGCGATAATTTGCAAATGACCCACCTCCCCGCGCTTCCCTGTTACCTCAACGGTGATTACACCGTGCTGCC
>JANMCB010000121.1:0-5587 GCA_031360805.1 Rhodoferax sp. | reverse complement strand
GGGCATTTTTGTCGCGGTGATTGGCGCTGGCGAGCAAAGCGGCAACCTGGGCCTGGTGCTGGAGCGCCTGGCTGACGACCTTGAAGAGCAGCAGGCACTCAAAGCCAAACTTATCGGCGCCGCACTTTACCCGGCCATCGTCACGCTGGTGGCCATCGTCATCGTGATGTTTTTGCTCGGCTACGTGGTGCCACAGGTCGCCAATGTGTTTGCCGGCAGCAAGCGGGCGTTGCCTGTTCTGACGGTCATCATGCTGGCGCTGGGCAATTTCGTGCGCAACTATGGCTGGTTGATGTTGATTGCTGTCGTCACCGTCACCGTACTGTTTCGCCTGTCCCTCAGGAACACCGGCTTTCGCGAACGCTTTGACGCCTTCTGGCTCACCTTGCCGGTTCTGGGCCGCCTGAGCGCGGGTTACAACGCGGCGCGGTTCGCCAGCACGCTGGCCATGCTGGCAGCCGCCGGTGTGCCGATTCTCAAGGCGCTGCAGGCTGCGGCAGAGACGCTGTCCAACCGCGCCATGCAACTTGACGCGACGCAGATCGTTGTGCTGGTGCGCGAAGGTGCGCCGCTGGCTTCGGCTCTCTCCCAGAAGAAGCGCTTCCCTGGCCTGTTGAGCATGTTTGCCCGCCTGGGTGAGCAAACCGGACAACTGCCGGTGATGCTGGGTCGCGCCGCTAAACAGTTAAGCCTTGAAGTACAGCGCCGATCCATGCAGTTGGCCACGATTGCCGAGCCGCTGTTGATCGTGGCGATGGGGCTGGTGGTGATGCTGATCGTTCTGGCCGTGCTGATGCCGATCATCCAGCTCAACCAGTTGGTGAAATGATGCCCCCACGCTTGTCACTTCGTGTACTGCGCTGCCCCCCGAGGGGGCTAATTTTTCTAGGGGCGGCCCGTCGAAAAATTGCACTTCCTTGCAGGAAGGCCGTATGCCCCTGACCTTTGACGGCAAACTGGTGGTGGCGATCTCAAGCCGCGCGCTGTTCGATTTTGAGGAAGAAAACCGCGTGTTCGAGCACGGCAGTGGCCTGCACAAAGACCGTGCCTACATGGATTTGCAGCTAGAGCGGCTGGAGCAGCCCGCCAAGGCTGGTGTCGCGTTTTCATTGGTCAAAAAACTCCTGGCGTTCAACGACGACGCGGCCCAGCGGGTCGAAGTGGTGATCCTCTCGCGCAACGACCCGGTCAGCGGCATGCGGGTGTTTCGCTCGGCCAAGCACTATGGCCTGAAAATTGAGCGCGGCAGTTTTACGCGCGGGCAACCGCCCTGGCGCTACCTGAAGCCGCTGCACGCCAACCTCTTTTTGTCGACGCATTTGAGCGATGTGCGTGCTGCGCTGGATGCGGGCGTGCCGGCCGCGCAGGTCTACCCCAACTCCAGGCATGCCAGCGAAGCGCATCCGCTGGAGGTTCGCATCGCATTTGACGGTGACGCGGTGCTGTTCAGTGACGAGGCCGAACGCGTCTACCAGGCCCAGGGCCTGAGCGCGTTTCAACAACACGAAACAGACAAAGCCAGCCTGCCCCTGCCCGCCGGCCCATTCAAGCCACTACTTGCGGCGCTACAGAGATTGCAGCAGGAAGGCACGCCTGCAATGCGCCTGCGCACAGCGCTGGTGACCGCACGCAGCGCCCCGGCGCACGAGCGCGCGATCCGCACCTTGATGGCCTGGAATATTGAAGTCGATGAAGCCATGTTTTTGGGCGGCCTGGCCAAGGGCGAGTTCCTGCGTGAGTTCGAGCCCGATTTTTTCTTTGACGACCAGACCGGGCACATCGAATCAGCAGCGCGTCATGTGCCGTCGGGGCATGTGGCCAGCGGCGTGTCGAATCAGGGATCCAAACCACCGACTTGAACACTTACGCGTATCGCTTGCTGCGCAGGTTGACCTTCATTTCCTGCAACAACGGCTGCAGCGTTTCACTGCCAATGCGCAGTGCCACGCAGGTCGTCAGAATGTCGATGATCAGCAGGTGCATCAGGCGCGAGACCATCGGGCTGTAGCGGTCAAAGCCTTCCGGGTGATCGGCTGCCAGGTGGATGTGGCCCGCGACGGCCAGCGGTGAACCACTGGCGGTAATGGTGATTGTTGTTGCGCCGTTTTTGCGGGCAATGTCGCAGGCGTCCATCAAGTCGCGGGTGCGTCCGGAGTTGGAGACCAGCACCACGCAGTCGCCCGGCCCCAAAATTGAAGCGCTCATCACCTGCATGTGGCCGTCGCTGTAGGCGATGGCGTTGACACCCAGGCGGAAGAACTTGTGCTGCGCGTCCTGCGCCACCATGCCTGAATTGCCCACGCCATAAAACTCGATGCGTTTGCGCAACTTGTAGGTTTCCACGAGCGCCAAAGCGGCCTTTTCGATGGCCGAGGTACTGGCGTCGTTGCGGTACTTGAGAAAAGCCGCCACCGTGTTGTCGATCACTTTGACCAGCACGTCGCTGGTCTTGTCGTCCACATCAACGCTGCGGTGAATGAACGGTACGCCTTCGCTCACTGTGCCGGCCAGCTTGCGTTTGAAGTCGGTCAGGCCGTCGTAACCCATGCTGCGGCAAAACCGCACCACAGTGGGCTTGCTGACGTGGGAGCGGTCCGCCAGTTCGCTGACAGGCAACTGCGTAAATGCGCGCGGATCGTTCAGCACCAGTTTGCCCACCCGCTGCTCGGCAGGGGCCAGCGATGTCAAGGATGCGCGCAGGCGGTCAAGCATGGGGACTACCCCCACGGTCGCCCACTGCGTGTGGCTTCCTGCCCCCCGAGGGGGGCGCATTTTTCTCGGGAGCGGCCCGTCGAAAATTGCCCCCACGGTCGCCCACTGCGTGTGGCTTCCTGCCCCCCGAGGGGGCCGCATTTTTCTCGGGAGCGGCCCGTCGAAAAACGATTTTCATCAGGCTCAACATTCCTCTGACCAACAATAGCCGTCGCGCGCGATCATCGCGCTGGCCGCGCTCGGGCCCCAGGTGCCCGCGTTGTACAGGCGCGGGCCTTGCTTGTCGGCCTGCCAATGCTCCAAAATCGGCTCAACCCAGCGCCAGGCTTCTTCCTGCTCATCGCTTCGCACAAACAGGTTCAGGCGGCCATCGATCACATCAAGCAGCAGGCGCTCGTAGGCACCCACGCGCTCGGAGCCAAAGCGTTTGTCAAAGTCCAGGTCAAGCTGCACCGGGGACAGTGTTTGGGAATTGCGGCGGTTGTCCTGGCCCTGCGCCAGCAGGTGCAGTTCCAGCCCATCCTTGGGCTGGAGATTGATCACCAGTGAATTGGATGCCCCGATTTGGGAGTTGAAAATGGCATGCGGCGTGGGCCGAAAATTCACCACAATGCGCGCATCTCGCCCAGCCAGACGCTTACCGGTGCGGATGTAAAACGGCACACCTGCCCAACGCCAATTGGAGATCTCGGTGCGCAGCGCGACAAAGGTCTCGGTGTTGCTGTGCGGATCCACACCGACCTCTTCGCGATAGGCTGGCACGGCGGCCCCGCCCACGGCGCCCGCTGCATATTGACCACGAATGACATCCTGCACCAGCGACTCTTTCGTCCACGGTTTAAGCGAGCGCAGCACCTTGAGCTTTTCATCACGAATCGCATCCGCATGCGAATTGATGGGCGGCTCCATGCCAATCGCGCACAGCAATTGCAGCGCGTGGTTTTGCACCATATCGCGCAGTGCGCCGGTGGTTTCATAAAAAGCGCCACGCTTCTCTACGCCCAGTTCTTCGGCGATGGTGATCTGGATGTTGGCGATATGCTCACGGCGCCACAGCGGCTCAAACAGGGCATTGCCAAAGCGCAGCGCAAACAGGTTTTGCACGGCGGGCTTGCCCAGGTAATGGTCGATACGGAAAATCTGCCGCTCGCTGAAGATGGCGCGCACGGTCTGGTTGATGGCGCAGTTGGAAGCCAAATCGTGCCCCAGCGGTTTTTCCAGCACCACGCGGGTGTTAGGCATGTTGAGGTGCGCAGCCGCCAGTTGCTCGCACACGGTGGTGAACAGGGCGGGCGCGGTGGCGACATACATCACCACCGTGTCGGCGTTGCGCTCATGAAGCAAGGTGGCCAGGGTGGCATAGTCATCCGGCTTGGATAAATCCATCCGCACAAAATCAAGCAGCGCTGCGAATTGCGAGAACTCCTCAGCCGAGGGTCGCTTGGCCGATTCAACTTCGTCAAAGCGGGCTTGAATCCGGGCACGGTATTGCTCGGCACTCAACGGCTCCCGGCCAACACCAATGATGCGCCCACCGGCTGGCAAAGTGCCGTGCCGAAAAGCCTGAAATAACGCGGGCATCAGTTTTCGCCAGGCCAGGTCACCCGTGCCACCAAACAGGACAAGATCGAAGCTCATGAGGCCGTTCCAAAATTCAAATGAGGACAAGTTAATGTAACTTAGTTTCACCGTTTTCCCGCAATTGCGTTCCAAAACGGTCGTGCGGCGTCGGGGCGGATTGGCGTTATCCCTAGGCAATGTGCCCACTGCGGATGGTTAGACTGGGCTAGTAATCAAATTACTCACATTTCACAACCAAGGGCGACACGTGAACACCATGAAAAAATTTCTCCTTCCGCTGGCTTTGGCGGCGGCTTCGATGGGGGTCAGCGCACAGGGGCAGGTCAACGTGATCTGCTCGGTGCAGGCCGAGTGGTGCAACATGATCGGCACGGTTTACGCCCGAACCACGGGCACCAAAATCAACATTTCCATGAAGGGCTCGGGCGAAGCGCTGGCGCAGTTGATTGCCGAAAAAGACAACCCCAAGACCGACATCTGGTTTGGCGGCACAGGCGACCCGCATTTGCAGGCGGCCGAGCAGGGGTTGTCGCTGGAATACAAATCACCCACTTTGGCGCAACTCTACCCGTGGGCACAACAGCAGGCGCAGCAGTCCAATTTCAAGACCGTGGGCATTTATTCTGGCCCGCTGGGTTTTGGCTACAACACCGAGTTGATTGCGAAGAAAAAACTCGCCGTGCCCAAAACCTGGAATGACCTGCTCAACCCCAATTTGAAAGGCGAAATTCAGGTGGCCAACCCGGCCTCCAGTGGCACCGCTTACACCATGGTCGCCACGCTGGTGCAACTGATGGGCGAAGACAAAGCCTTTGACTACATGAAGCAACTGCACAAAAACATCAGCCAGTACACCCGCAGTGGCACGGGGCCCATCAAGTCGGTCGCGCGCGGTGAGACCACGGTGTCGATCAGTTTTGTGCACGACGGCCCCGGCGAGAAAATAAACGGCTTCCCTGTCGAGACGATCACGCCCAGTGACGGCACCGGCGCAGAGATTGGCTCCATGAGCATCATCAAGGGCTCGCGCAACCTCGACGCTGCGAAGAAGTTTTACGAATGGGCGCTGACCCCCGCCGCACAGGAAATGGCGGCGGCGGCCAAACAATTTCAATTGCCATCGAACAAAAACGCCAAAAACGACGCCCGCATTCCTGATTTCAAGAAGATCAAGTTCATCAACTACGACTATGCGAAATACGGTGCTTCGGCAGAGCGCAGGCGCTTGATTGCGAAATGGGAGAAGGAAGTGAACTCGCTGCCGCGCTGAAATGAAGCCCCCACGGTTGCCCAC
>JANMCB010000072.1:0-18416 GCA_031360805.1 Rhodoferax sp. | reverse complement strand
GACCCAAAAAGCGCGGGCGGCGTGGACGAGCTGATTTTGAAACTGCGCGAGCTGTTTGGGCTGACCATCGTCATGATCACCCACGACCTGGACCTGCTGTGGCAGGTGGCTGACCGGGTTGCCGTGCTGGCCGATGGCACCGTGCAGGGCATCGGCTCGATGGACGAACTGTCGGGCTCGGACAAGCCTGCAATTCGACAATTTTTTGAAGGCGCACGCGGCGCGCGTGGCCAACGGGACGCAGGCGACCTGCAGGGCCAACCGGTCAACAAGGGGCCATCATCGAAACCAAAGTGAATTACTCGCTGGTCGGCGCGTTCGTTCTGCTGTTGCTGAGCGTGCTGATTGCCGTCGTTCTGTGGCTGGCCTCGGGCGGGGCATGGCAGAAAAAGTACGACCGCTATTTTGCGTTCGTGGATGAATCCGTGGCGGGCCTGAACCTCAATGCGCCGGTGAAATACAGCGGCGTCGATGTCGGCCGCGTGCAGGAGATTGAGCTGGACAGCGTGAACCCCCAGCGCGTGATCCTGCTCCTGGCGATTGAACGCGACACCCCCGTCAAGGAGGACACGGTGGCCACACTCAAAACGCAGGGCCTGACCGGCATCGCGTATGTTGAGCTCAGTGGCGGTGCGGCATCGTCACCGCCACTGGCGCTGACCGCAGGCACCCGTTACCCCGTGATCCGCACCAAGCCGTCATTGAGCGCGCGCCTTGAAAACGTGCTGACCACGGTGCTGGCCAAGCTGGACAACACCTCGGGCCATCTGGATGCAATTCTGAGCGATGCGAACAAGACCGCCTTCAGCAATGCGCTGGCCGACATTGCCATCGTGGCACGCACCGTTGCCGCACGCAAGGACACGCTGGACGCCGGCATGGCCAGCGCGGCCAGGACATTCGATAACACCGCCCGCGCCACGGCCCAGTTGGGTCCAGTCATCGAGCAGGTCACCCGCAGCGCTGCCGCTGTGGAGAAGATGGGCAGCGAAGTCGCGCTGACGAGTCAGAACGCCGGCAAGGCGATTGATGCCGTCGGTGGCGACGTGAAGCGCTTCGGCACTGAGACCTTGCCCGAGCTGGAACGCCTGCTGGGCGAGCTGGGCACCTTAACCACCTCGCTGCGCCGTTTGAGCGAGCAGACCGAGCGCGACCCGCGTGGCCTGCTTTTTGGCCGCAATCCGGTCGCACCTGGCCCTGGTGAAACGGGTAAAAAACCATGACCCCCTGCCGTACCAATACCCGAGTCACACCTGCCAACCGCGCTGTTGCCACACTGGCCGCAATGTGCATGGCAGGACTGATGGCAGTCAGCGGATGCAGCTTGCTAACCCCGACTGCCGCGCCCACGACGTCCCATTATTCGCTCGACCTTGAAGCCGCAACTGCATCGGCAGCGGTTGCACCGACGGGGACGGGTGCCGCCTCCAAGACCCTCATCGTCAACCCGACCCGCGCCGCAGCCGGCTTTGACAGCCAGCGCATCATCTACCTGCGCGAAGCCCACCGGCTTGAATACTTTGCCAACAGCGAATGGGTTGACCCACCGGCGCGCATGCTGGGCGCGCTGATCGTGAAGGCGATAGAGCGCAGTGGTACTTTTAGCGCCGTGGTTTTGAGCGCCGGGGCCGCCGCCGGAGAGGTGCGCCTGGACACCGAGATTGTCCGGCTGCAACATGAATTTCTGACCAGCCCGTCTCGCGTGCGCTTTACACTGCGCGCCACGCTGGTGGACGACAAGACACGACGCGTACTGGCCTGGCGGGAGTTTGATGTCAGCGTTGCGGCTGGCAGCGACGACCCTTATGGTGGCGTGCTGGCTGCCAACCAGGCAGTGCAAAGCGTGTTGAGCAGCCTTTCACAATTTCTAACCGAGAAAAAACCATGAACACTACAAAATTGATCGCTATCGCTCTCATCGTGCTGGGTGGCCTGGGCCTGGTCTACGGCGGCTTCAGCTACACCAAGGAATCCACCGGACTGAAACTGGGGCCGATTGAACTCAAGGTGCAGGAAAAGAAGACCGTGAATGTGCCCTTGATCCTGAGCGGCGCCAGCGTGCTGATCGGCGTTTTGCTGTTGGTGACGGGCCGGAAATAGGAAATAATTAACCTACAGGTTAATTTTTAGCGCCGGATACCGTCAAAATGCCGAAAATATCGGCCAAATTGGCCTCTAGCCCTCATATTATATAAATAGTTTGCTATATATAAAATAGCGACTATTTCGACCTGCAAACCCCTCAATTTTGCGGCGTGGTTTTCTTGCTTTCTACGGGCGCTGAGGTTTTGGGATCTTTGGCGGCTCCGAGCAACGGACCACAATCGCTGTCTTTGCCGGGGCCTGGGTCCACCAGCGGGATCAGGGCCAGGAGCGGGTTCAAGAGCCCCAGCACGACGGCGCTGCCTGCCCGGGCCACCAGCTTGCCCTTGTCCACACCGACCGCCGGTTTGACAAAACTTCCGCGGATGAACAGCGGGCTGCGCAGTGCGAGCGGGCTGGTGTTTTTGGTCTTCTGGTTCAACGTCAAATCAAGCTGCTCGCGCCCCAGGTCAATGCTGCCAGTGCCCGTGATGGTGGTCACCTGCGTGTCCAGCACCAGCGTGTTCGGGCGCAAGATACCCGCCTTCACATCGAAATCCGCCACGGCACAGCGCAGCTCGATCAACTGGTCGCCAGACAGGTTCAACTGCAGCATCTCCCACAGATGCAGGCCCGCCTTTTCCATCATGAGCCGGCTGATCTGGCCACCCGCAGCCACCAGGCTGACTTTGCCGTTGGATGTAGCGAGCATCTGACCCACCGAGTCGCCGGTGCCTTTCAGGTCAAAGACACCGTTGACCTGGCCCACACTGGCCTTGTTCAAGTTAACCGTTGGAAACAGCTTGGCAATCAGCAGCTTTTGCGCCTTGACGCGGGCCTGCATCTGAATCGGCCGCTTTCGACCGTCCAGTGTGATCAACGCATTCAGGTGTCCACCGGCCAAGCCAAAGTCCAGTGGGTCCAGCGTCACGACTGCGTCGCGCAACAGCATGTGCAGCCGCAGGTTCTCCAGCGGCAGGGCGGCCGCGCGACGGATGGTTTTGGCGCGCAGGTTGACGTCGGCGTCCAGGCTGTTCCAGCGCTCGGTATTGAAGGGCCGGTTGGGCAGCACGCGCATGCGGGCTGGCGTTGCCGCAGATGCTGGCCGGGCAGCACTTGGCGCTTGGGGTTGGGCTTGGGTTTGGGGTTGGGTTTGGGTTTGGATATCGGGATTGACTACTGCGGGCGCACCCAGTGCCGCCCTTCGTGCCGCCGTGACCGTGCCAGGTCTGGCACCGATGAACGGGCCCAGATCGTCAATGTCCAGCACGTTGGAGGTCAGGTCGGCGACTACCATCGGGCGTTGTCCACCTACTGTCACCTTGACCGATCCGGCGATGTCACTCTCGCCGAAGCGGCCTTTGAAGCCGTTGTAATTCCACTCATTGCCGCTGCGAACCAGACGGCCGTCGGTCACATAGGCGCGGGTGTGGGGCGTCGCAATTCCGATGATTGGAAAGAGCTGGTCCAGATTCTCGCCACGCAGCGCCAGCTTCATGTCCAGCGCCGACAGCTTCAGCAAGCCGGTTATTGTGCCTTCACTGCTGACGTGGGTGCGGCCAATGGCGGCGTCCAGTTGCAGAGGGTAGGGCACGGACTCATCACGCAAGGCCAGTGCCGGCCCGCCACGGCCCTTGGCCTTGACAGGATTGCCCTTGAACTCCCCTTCGGCGGTGAAAGCCAGGGCATAGGGCGACACTTCGCGTTGCTGCGCTGTGGTTGAAGAGATATCTGCACGAATGCGGGTTTTGGTTGCCACATCGTCATACCCGAGTTTGCCTTCATCCAGCGTGAGTCGTCCAATATGGATGCGTGCCGCATCATCCTTCTGGTCAAGGTCGAGCAACCAGCTTTTGCGGCCATCCGGACTTTGCTCCAGGAACACCGCAGGGCGCTGCAAGTGGACTTGCGGAAACACTACGTGGCGGCGAAACAATTGAAGCAGGTCCAACTCAATTTCAACAGCGCTGGCGTCAAGCAGCAGTGGCTCCCTGGCCCACGCCGGATTGGCAAAGGTGACGTCGTTAGCGAGTATGCGTGGAAGCGGCCAGTGATAGCCCAAGGTGAGGTCACCTTTGATGGCCAATACCCGGCCGGTCTTGGCCAGGGTATAGCGCTCAATGGGTTGGCGCATCCAGTTCCAGCCGAATACAAGTATGAAAATTGTTGCAGCCGTTGCAATTGCCAACAGAATCAACGCCAACCATTTCAATATTCGCATAAGGTCACTCATATGGCCAGCTTGAGCATCTGTCCTGATGCGTTTTCCGGGGCGTTTCAAAGGCGGGCGAATGTACGGGTAAATGAACGGGTCTTTGTGTGGTTGTGTGCGCTAGCGAACAGACTGCGATTGAACGCACTGGCACGATCAACGCACTCAATCCAATTCACAATCACGCCATGAAACTCTCTCAAACCAGCCAGCTTCGCGCGCTCGAAGGTGTACGTGCGCCGCACCTGCATTGCCCGCTGTGCGCTGGCGAGTTGATGCGGATCCCGCGCCGACCGATTGACCGGTTTACCAGCATTTTTGGCGAACACCACCGCTTCCGCTGCGAACGGTTTAGCTGCCAGTGGGAAGGCAATTTGCGCGCAGACGGTACCGCCGAAGCGGGTACCGAGCATTCTGCGCACTAGCCAATCGGCTTACTGCTTGGGCTTGGTAACTTCGTGGCCCACCACGCCGCCTACTGCGGCGCCTGCGGCTGTGCCCAGCAAGCCACCACCCAGCACATTGCCGGCCACGCCACCAATGACGGCGCCGGTGGCTGTTCCCTTCTCCTGCTGGGTCATCCCTGAGCATCCGCCCAGAGCAACCATGGCAGCGACAACAGCGACGGTGAGTGAAGTTTGACGAATCGTTTTCATAGTGATACCTCTTTAGTAAACATCAGGGAGAAAGAAAATCTTTGCCCGATGGAACGGTGTGACGCATCTTCAAGGTTCTGTCGGTTTGCAAGCAAATACAAACAAAGAATCCCTCTGGATGCAAGATCATCACTGGCGTCCAACCAATGGGCTGGCCGCCAGCAATGGGTTCAGGTTTTGCCAAACTTGGCCTTGGCACTCGCAATGCAGCTGGTTTTGGCATCGCCAGCCAGTGACTCACATTTCTCCGCCGCCACCTTGTAGTCGGCGTCCATCTTTTCCTTCGCGCCGTCCTGGCGGGTTTCGGCAACGTCCTTAGCCACCTTGGCGTCAACCAGCGCTTTGGTCTCTATGGCTTTGGCTTCCTTGCGGCAGACATCCTTGTCATTACCGGCCTTGTCATCACACTTTTCCTTGGCAATCGCGTAAGCCGTTTTTGCCTTGACTTCACGCACCTTGGTCATGTCACCTGGCTTGCCGGTGTAGCCGTATTCCAGCTCGGCGCGCGCCACTTTTTCCTTGGCTTTGGCTTCTTGAACGCAGATGTCCTTGGCATTGGCCGACATGGACGAACAGGCGGCCTTGTCGGCTTTGTAATCTGCGCTGATGCGCGTCTTGCCAGCCTGGTAATCGGCCTTTGCCATGGTTGCGGCTTGCGCTGCTGAAAACGCGAGCAACGCTGCAGCAACAAGCGTGATTTTGAGGTTTAAGAACTGGGTCATATCGATCCTTTAAGGTTACTGGTTGTAAAAGTTGAAAGTTGTACCTGAGTGATCAGGCGCGCGGTTCGCCGTTGCGGTTCACGACGATGGTGGCACCCGGCTGGGTGGTCATTTGCACTTGGTGTTCCTGCCCGCGGAAGTTGTAGCCAACGTCCCACAATGCCGGACGGGCCTGGCTGGGCATGGTGGTGCATCGCTGCACGCTTTGAGCCGTCTGCTGGGTGTTATTGCCACCGCGACCCACTTGCGAGCCAATGGCACCGCCCGCGATCACACCACCGACAGTAGCCAGATCCTTGCCCGAGCCCCCACCCACCTGGTGACCGAGGATGCCCCCGATCAGGGCGCCGACCACTGCGCCACCCACGTTTGAGCGGGCTGGCTGGGATACCTGCTCTGGCTCTACCCAGCAACGCTGCTCGGGTGGCCCAACCACTGCACGCACGGAAGTCACGTTGGCTTCGAACAGCCGTTCATTGCGGCGACGGCGGTTGTCATAGGCCGGTGCGGCGTTGGGTGCATAGCGGTCGTCCATAACACGGGCATTGGTGGCGACCGGCCGTACTGAGGAGATCCGATCGTTCAGGCCCATCGCAACCAGCGACGGGTACTGCCCTGGCCGCAAGATCATGCAGCGACCGGCAAACGCCGCGTCCTCGCAAACTTCCCAGCGTCCGTTCATGACAATGACAGACGACGCACGGTCATTGAATCCGCTGTTGTTGAAGTTGTTCAACTGCGCACCTGGGTTGAAGGAGCGCCCCTGAAAATCTTCCTGTTCAAAAAACGTCAACTGCGCACTAGCGTGAGCGGCAAGGACCGTTGCCGCTATGGCGATTGCGCTTTTCAAAGTTTTGTTCATGGGGTAGTTCCGTAATGGTTGTTGACATCCAGTCGGCAAAAACCTTGAGGGTGTCTTGCGACCAGATGCTGGTTGCAGTATGCGAAAAGCGCGCGATACCGAATAGCGGACTGAGCCGTCAGTCAGCGTAGTAGATGTCCTACGAGGCAGAGCTTCGCAAATTTGCCTGGCTGCGAAGGCAATGTAGGATTCTTCCCACATGGAGGCGCGTAGACAGCCAATGGCCCTGACGTGCCAATGCAACCATACTTACACTGCTATGCTGTGTTACACAATCGGCACATTGGTCCACTGATTTATGCCACCTCTAAAAACCTATCTCGTTGAAGACAGCCCGTTGATTCGCGAGAGTCTGATCGCCATGCTCGAAGACCTGGCGCATGTCGAGGTGGTCGGCACCGCTGAGGACGAATGGTCTGCCGTTCAATGGCTGACCAACCCAGGCAACCACGCCGATCTGGTGATCGTGGACATCTTCCTGAAAGTCGGCTCGGGGCTGGGCGTTTTGCGCAACACCATTGGGTCAACCCGAAATTCCAATACTGTGGTTTTGACCAACTACGCCACCGATGACATGAAACTCAAATGCCTGGAGTTGGGGGCCGACCAGGTTTTTGACAAATCCAACGACATCGATGCCTTGATCGCCTATTGCAGCCGCCTGAACGGTGGGGAAAAAATTAGCACCCGACCGGCTCTGCTGTAGCGCCAAGCCGCGATGGCCTGACGTGCTCAAATGGTTATGAACAGTCCTACTGAATCAAGCCATTTTTCAGCGCGTAATAAGTCAAGTCGCTGTTGGACTCGAGCTTCATTTTTTCCATCACCCGGGTTCGATAGGTGCTCACCGTTTTAACGCTGAGCGACATGCTGACTGCCATGTGCCCAATCGTCTCACCCTTTGCCAGCCGCAGGAACACCTGCAGTTCGCGCTCCGAGAGCTGTTCATGAAGCGCCCGGTCCCCGGATCCACCCGCCAGCCCGTCGGCCAACTGCTCGGCAACGCCGGCCGTGATGTACTTGCGACCCCGGCAAACGGTCCGGATCGCCTTGACAATTTCCTCGGGGTCACAGTCCTTGTTCAAGTAGCCGCTTGCGCCCTGGCGCAGCAGCGTGGTGGCGTAATGCGCTTCGGGGAAACCGCTCAAAATCAACACCGGAAGGTCGGGCGCGCGCGCCTTGATGGCGGCCAGCGCATCAACACCGCTCTGGTCGGGCATGGAGATGTCAAGCAGGATGACGTCAACATCGCCCTTGCGCACAATGTCAATTGCCTGGCGGCCACTGGTGGCTTCCGCGACCACCTGAAAATCAATCTGGTCGGAGAAAAACTGGCGCAGACCAGCCCTCACCATGGCATGGTCATCGACAATGGCAATTCGTATCATGGTGTGCAATTTCGAGTCATGCCGCATGATCCCACATTTCGGGCACGTGGTTGAAAATGGAATTTTTCACAATTCTTCGCCGAAACTGGCTGGTTTTTGCGCTTAGCTGCACGGCGGCATTGGCGCTGATCTTCATCAGTGAAGGCACCTACCTGCGATCACGCGCAACGCTGGACAGTCTGGCGACCATGGCAACGGCACGCACCACGCTTTTAACCTTTGCGCGTGACATCGCCGACGCCGAAACCGGCCAGCGGGGCTACATGGTGACGGGGAACAAAGGCTACCGCGAACCCTACGACAACGCGATTAAACGACTGGACGAATCACTTCGCTACCTGCACCGGTACTTTGACCTGGAGCCTGAGCCTCGGGAGATTCTCAAGCAGCTGGATGCCATGACGACTACCCGACTGTCTGAAATGGCGTTGACCATCCAGCTGTTTGACGAAGGCAAGACGGAAGCCGCGAAGGAAATCGTGATGAGCGGCATTGGCAAGGAACAGATGGACGCGATCCGTGCCCAAATCAAGTCGTTACAGTCCTACGAAAGCGAGAAAATTGAACGCAATCGCCAAAACGTTTACCAAGCGATTTTGTTCAACCGAATCGGCGTGAGTGCCTTGACAGCAATCAGCCTGCTGGCCCTGTTTTTCTATTTGCGCCAATCATTCGCACTGAACCAGAAGCAGCTTGAGCTGCAACGCCTGCTTCAGGCCGAACGCGACCGCCTTGAAGCAGAGGTCATCATGCGCACGACACAGCTGACCGAGCTCGCCCACCACCTGCAGACCGCCCGGGAGGATGAACGCAGCCGCCTGGCGCGCAATCTGCACGACGATCTGGGCGCGCTCCTAACCTCGGCCAAACTGGATGTGGCACGCATCAAGTCGCGCGTGGCAAAAACAGCGCCGGAAGCACTTGATTTGATCGCGCATCTGGTCATCACGCTGAACAACGGAATCGCTCTGGGGCGGGGCATCATTGAAAACCTGCGGCCCTCTGCCCTGAGCAACCTCGGGTTGATTGCCGCACTGGGTATCCTGGTCAAGGAATTCTCCGAGAACACCTCCGTCAAGACGCATTGCACCCTGGCGCCAGTTCCCCTGAGCGCAAAAGCCGAACTGCTGGTCTACCGCGTGGTTCAGGAGTCTCTCACCAATGTCACCAAGTACGCCGGTGCTGCCAATGTCTGGGTGAGTTTGTCGCTGGCCGATGACTGTGCGGAAATTTCGGTGCGTGATGACGGTATCGGTTTTGACCCATCCTTGAAGGCAAAGCAGGCGTATGGTCTGGTCGGCATGCTTTACCGTGTACAGTCTGAACGCGGCGTGCTCACCATCAAGTCAGCACCCGGCCAGGGCGCCTTGATTCGCGTCAGTTTGCCGAAATCAGACAGTGACCTGATTGCCGGCAATTCGCCGACCTAGGTGGCGTTGCAACTGGCGTGACGCGGGCTGACCGGGGCCTGTCAGCCAATGCCTACAAACGCACCCCCATTCACCTGACAGCAGGGCGGCGGGCAAACCTATCGCCGCCCTGAATCCAGCGTGTGACACTTCCTTCAACGCAGACGTAAACCTTGTTGATCATCGTGATTAGCCTGCGTCAATAGCCAAGTTAAACCAGACGGCGTGACAGCCGTCGCATCAGGAGCCATTCATGCTGCACTACGCCGTCGTGTTTTTCGTCATCGCATTGATTGCCGCCCTTTTCGGGTTTGGTGGCATCGCGGCCAGTGCCGTCGGCATTGGCAAGATTCTCTTTATCGTGTTTGCGATTCTGGCAGTCGCCAGCTTCCTGTTTTCATTGATCAAAAAGAGTTGAGCCTCGTCATTTCCGAGTTTTCCAATCGCCTTAAACCTGCTTATTTTCACTAACGCTCTCAAGAAGGAACCATCATGTCATTCAACAACCCCATCGAACAAGCCAATCCCCTGACCGACCGTTTGGCTCAAAAGGCGGATCACGCCATCCGCTCAACCCAAAGTGCTGCCAATGGCGCACTTGACAGCCTCGCAAACAGTGTGGGCGAGGTCCGCCAACAGGTGGCGCCCGCGATCAATCAGGCAACCGAGCAGGTCAGTGCACTGGCTCAGCGCGGCCTGGACTCCGTGCGCAACAGTTCCAAGCAACTGATGGATTCAGCCCATCGGGTGTCTGACACCACGGTCAGCTACGTCAAGGAAGAACCCGTCAAATCAATCCTGATTGCCGCCGCAACCGGTGCAGCCCTGATGGCACTGATCAGCATGATGACGCGCTCGCATCGCTAAGCCACGGCTATTTGAACCGCCCTGCCCACCATGTTCCATCCACTGATCCACCTGGTCGCGAGTCGGCCTCACCTTTTGGCTGATCACGCGTCTGCCTACGCGGAGTTGGTGGGGGCCGAACTGACCCGGGTGGGCGACGACGTAAAGCGCCGTGCCCTTTACGGCGCCATCGCCTTGTTTGGCGCTGGCATTGGCGTAGTCCTGACGGGAGTGGCACTGATGCTTTGGGCTGTGATGCCAGTCGCCCAGATGGTGGCACCCTGGGCTTTGCTAGCAGTACCTTCACCCGCATATTTGGTTGCCGTCGCGTTCGGGGTGGCAGCGCGGGCGCCGACCAGCGGTGGAGCACCCTTTGAATCACTGCGCAAGCAGATCCATGCTGACATGGTCATGCTGCGGGAATCGGGCGCATCATGACAATAAACCTTGCACAACCGGCGCTGCTCAGCGCGACAGAGCGCCTGGAAAAGTCGCGTGAACGCCTGCGCGTGACAATGCTCGCCGATGCAAATCCTCCGGCACCGCAGCCAGGCGGGCAGCGGCTGTTTTCGAATTTTGAATGGCTTAACACCCTGAAATCCACCCCAGGCGCAAGGATTCTGCTTGATGCAGTGGGGGCCTGGTGGTCCCACCACCCGCTACATAGAAATGGGCTGATGTTTGCCGATGTCGCGAAGACGTTTGTCACCCCGTTGGCACAGCGCAATCCGGTGGCTTTGATCGCGGGATCGGTCGTTCTGGGAGGCCTGTTCGCATGGAGTCGACCCTGGCGCTGGTTGCTGAAACCTGCGCTGTTCGCAGGCCTAATGCCCCAGCTGATCAGCAAAGTCATGGCCCATCAAGCTGCCAATGGTGCCAATGGCGCCCATGCCGGTAAGTAGCGGCAAATAGCACTTCCACAGTTCACCACTGTGCGGTCTTGGGGAGCCTCATTGTGGGCTCACCCGCCAAATCACGTTGCCAACATCGTCTGCCACCAGCAGGGCACCGGTCTTGTCCAGCGCAACACCCACCGGCCTGCCATAGGCTTTGCCTTCTTCACTCAAGAACCCACCAAGCACATCCAGCGGAGCGCCTGCTGGGTTGCCGTTCTCAAAACCGACAAAAATCACTTTGTAGCCGCTGTGGGGGCGGCGGTTCCAGGAGCCATGCTGCCCAATGAACATGCCATTGGCGAATGGGGCCGGCAAACTGTTTCCCCTGGAAGAGGCCAGCCCGAGGGATGCCGTATGGGAGCCCAGCGCGTAATCAGGTGCAATCGCGGTTGCGACCAGTTCAGGCTTTTGCGGGCTCACCCTTGTGTCAACATGCTGGCCATAAAAACTATACGGCCAGCCATAGAAACCGCCGTCACGAACCGAAGTCAAATAGTCTGGAACCAAGTCGCTGCCAAGTTCATCGCGCTCGTTCACCACCGTCCAGAGCGCCCCGCTGGCCGGCTCCCAAGCCATTCCATTGGGGTTGCGCAGGCCCGAACCAAACAGGCGGTTTGCGCCCGTTTGTGAATCAACCTGCCAAATTGCGGCGCGGCCGACCTCAATCGCCATCCCGCCTTCTCCAACATTGCTGTTGGAGCCGACAGTGACAAACAACGATTTGCCGTCGGCGCTGGCAATCAGATTTTTGGTCCAGTGGTGGTTGATGGGTCCGGCTGGCAAGTCCACCAACTTGACGCCGGCTGCGGCAATGCGCAGGTCACCCGTCGCGTAAGGGAACCTCAGCATAGCGTCTGAGTTGGCCACATACAAATTGCTGCCGACCAGCGCCATGCCAAAGGGCGATATCAACCCTTCCAGCAACACGGAGCGAACGTCTGCCACACCATCGCCGTCCGTATCCCGCAGCAGCGTAATGCGGTTGGCGCTGGGCGTCGCCGCCCCGGCACGCTTCATGACCCAACCCATGATCAGGCCTCTGATGCTGGCAGCACTGTCCGGCTTGGCCGGTGCATTGGTTTCAGCGACCAGCACATCACCGTTGGGCAGAACATAGAGCCAGCGCGGGTGGTCCAACTTGTCTGCGAAGGCCGCTACCCGCGTTCCTGCCGCTGCGCTTGGTGTTTTGCCTGCAGGCCATCCTATCGCCGGTGCAATGTTGACCGTGGGGATCACATTGGACTGCGGTGCCGGAAGGGTTGGTTGTGGCCCGAAACCCGCCGCCTCTGGCAACCGCGCAACTTCACCGCACGCAGACAGCACCAGAGCGGCCACCAAAGTCAGGGCAAAAACCCCCGGCTTTGCCGTGGCGCCAGGGTGGTTCAATAGCGGCAGTTCAATGATCGGGTCCATCGCAGGCCACGGCACTCAATTGGCAACAAAGCGATCTGCCCGTGCTGCCTGCAACACGGTCGCCGGATCGAGCCGAAGTGCATCGGCTGGCGCATGACCCGCAAGCCAAGGGTTTGGCTGAGAAAACCAATAGGCCAGATCCCACGGATCGTAAATGCAACTCAATTCCGAGACTACCCGCTGAACATGCGGGTGAAGACGCATGTCGACCTGGCTGAATTGAAACAAGGGCAACCAACCATGGGACTGCCATTCAAAGCAAATGATTTCCCTATGCGCCAGGCAGGCAGACAGTTCCGCAATGTCGGGGCCTTTGCGTTGTTCACACAACTGCGCAACCTCCTGCAGGCGCGCCAAACCACCACTGCTGCGAAACCCATCCAGCATTTGCACAAACTGCACATCTGCGCGGCGCATGCTTTCAATTTGCGCTTCGTTCGCCCTTTCTTCAAGCAGGTGGGCCGAAAAATTGAAGCTGGCGACGGAGCCCAAGGTCGGCTGGTCAAGGATTTGCATCTGAACTTCCGCGTGCTTGAAATAGTGCCAGGAACGAATTGGTTCGAGCTGCGCAAATTGACAAGCGCTCAGGCTACCGGCTGGCTGCACGTTGGGGTGACGCGGCTGGCAGCAGAACCGAATGGTCGTTGGCCTGCCCCGGCAGTGGCATCGCAGTGGACTGTTGCTCCTTGCTCACATCTGTCTTGGCCTTTGACGTGGTGGCTGCCGTTTCACGCGTGGGACCTGCGGGCTCAACGCCTAGAACCGTCGTGCTGGGTGGTGCAGCGGGCGACGAATTCAAGGGAATATCTGCCTTGATGGGCGGTGGCGTTTTGTCGGTACAGCCCAAGCTGCCAACTGCGACAGAAACGGCTAGAACGGTAGCAAAAACACTGAGCAAGCGGGCCGGTCTATTTGGGTTTTCCATGCTGGATCCTGAGTTTTTCATGTGATCCATCATTGCGCCGCCCACTGAATCCAAAAATAGGATGCCGGTCTTTCTGCGTGTAGGAAGAAGTCTCAGCACGGGGTTACAGCCGCTGCGTTCTGAAATGCTGCGTAGGCTGTTTCCCACGCGCCTGCGAGGTCCCAACCGCTGGACAGGCCTATCGCTGTTTTTTACGATCACGCCTTGGTCACTTTGCCCGAAATGTTCCTTGAAAATCACCATGCCTTCCACCGCCGAAGCTTCCTGGACCCTGATCAAACGGGTGTCAAACGCATGGCTAGACGACTACGTGCCCAGCATGGGTGCCGCATTGGCCTACTACACCATGTTCTCACTGGCGCCATTGCTGCTGATCGTCATTTCGGTCGCAGGCCTGGTGTTCGGCCAAGACGCGGCAAGAGGTGAGATCGCAACCGAACTGCGCGCGATGATGGGAGAAGCTGGCGCCAAAGCCGTCCAGGATTTGCTGGCCAGCGTGCAAAAACCGGCCGAAGGTGCCGCTGCAACGGCATTGGGCGTCGTACTGCTGCTTATCGGAGCGACCACCGTTTTTGGCGAACTTCAGGATTCGCTTGACCGTATCTGGCACGTGCCCACCCGCAAACGCAGCAGCGGCTTGATCGAATTGCTGCGCACCCGTTTGCTGTCTTTCGGGATGATTCTGGCGATTGGCTTTCTGCTCATCGTGTCATTGGTTGTGAGCGCTGGCCTGGCGACGGTTGCGCGGCTTTGGGGCCCCGCATTTGGTGGCTGGTATGCGGTGGCCGCAGTGACCGACGCCCTGGGTGGCTTCTTTCTGGTGGCAGTCATGTTCGCGCTGATTTACAAGATCATGCCCCGCGTCCGGGTTCACTGGAAGGATGTCTGGATTGGCGCAGTCTTCACGGCCATCCTCTTCATGGTCGGAAAAACATTGATTGGCCTGTACATTGGCACAAGTGGCGTGGTGACCGGCTTTGGCGCGGCTGGATCGCTGGTGGTGGTTCTGGTCTGGGTGTACTACTCTGCCCAGATCTTCTTGATTGGCGCGGAATTCACCTGGGTCTACGCCAACGACTTTGGCTCCAGAAAAAGCCTGAACGACAAGCAGCTTGCTGAAGATCTGGCTCGGGAGATGCAGAGCGACCCACGTCAAAGTTGAGAACCAATCAGCGACGCCAGCCGCTCACCCATTTTCTCCCGCAACGGCCGGTTGCTCCATTGCGCAAAAGTAATTTGACGGGACAGGGCCAGGTCTTCCTCAAAGATGGCGGTTTGCTGCTTTGCGAATTTCGAGTCCATCACATTCAGGGTCGCCTCATCATTGAGCCGGAAGCTGCGGTTGTCAAAGTTGGTCGACCCCACCGACACCAGGATCTGGTCCACGATCATCACCTTGCAGTGAAACATGGTGGGTTGGTACTCCGCAATCACGGCGCCGGCAGACAGCAGGTCACCCCAACGCGCACGTGACGCACTGCGCACGGTGTCACTGTCAATGTGCTCGCCGGGCACGATGATGCGAACTTTCACGCCGCGCTGGATCGCTTCAATCAGCGTGCGAAGAATCAGGTCGTCGGGCACAAAGTACGAGGCCGACAGGTCAACCGAACGCGACGCCGAAGCAATGGCCAGCAAGTACATCAACTGCATGCTCTCACTGCCGCCTGAAGGTGAACTGCTGAACATTTGCGCGGCCTGCGTGCCCACTGGCGCGATGATGGGGAAGTACTTGTCCCCGTGCAGGACATCACCCGTTGCCTTGACCCAGTTGTCGAGGAAGATTGCCTGCATTTGCGCGACAACCGGCCCCTCCACCTGAAAGTGCGTGTCGCGCCAATGCTGCGGGTCTTGTGCATTGCCGGTCCAGTGCGGCGCGATTCCGACTCCGCCGGTGAACGCAGTCCGCCCGTCAGCCACCAGAATCTTGCGGTGGGTGCGGTTGTTCATCCGACCCAGATGGGACCAGTGCGGTGGATGGAACTTGCGAATTTGCACCCCCGCTTCCTGCATGCCGGTCATCATGCTTTCGTCCATTTTGGCGCTGCCCACCCAATCAAGCAGCACGTGCACCTTGACACCGCTTCGGGCGCGCTCAGACAGAGCGTCCGCGAACTCCCGGCCAATGTCACCAGACCAGTAGATGTAACTCTCAAAGGTGATTGTGGACTTGGCGCCGCGGATGGCCTTCAACATCGGCGGGAAGATTTGGTCGCCATTCTTTAGCACCTGAACCAGGTTGCCAGCCACAAATGCGGGTCCCAGCATGGACCCAAGTTCATGTGCAAACAGTGGACTCTCAACACTGTGAGCGCGGCTGATCCGCCGCTCTATTTTCTTTTCACCCCCGAGAAAGTTGAAGACAAGAATTGCCGCTGCCACAGTCAACGCGACAGTAATGACAACGAGCAAAATACGATTCATTGATTTGAAGCGCATTTCTCCAGCCTTTAGCGCTTTAAACTTTTGAGGTCAGCTCTCGCGCGCTGGATGGCGGTGCATCCCCACTGCCTTGATGAACGGCGCCAATGCCTGTTTGATCTCATCAAATATCAGTACTCCCGGATCTGCACTGCCGTTGTTCAGTTTCTCGCTGACGCCCTGCTTTTCGAGCAGGCTGCGCGAGGCATCCAGCGCCAAAATCGTCTTGCCATGGCGGTACTGGTTCTGAATGAAATCGGCAACCATTGGATTTTTTGCGAGTGCCTGAACTGCGGCCTCCTGGCTAGGCAACACCATGGCATCAAACAGGACACCGGGCGAGTTTTCCAGCGAACCATCCGCCGCAACGGCCTTGCCGCCGACGGCTTTAACAGGACCGATTCGCAAGCCCACCAACCAGGGCACGGCACCCGCATCGCGCAGTGCTTCCGAAAGGAGCGCGACTTCATCCGCATCGACGCCGTCCGCCACCAGGATGGCGATTTTGCGGGTGCGGATGCCGCCATCGCCCGGCAAGGCAGTGAGTGACAACGCTGGCGAGTGGGTGACCTCGGGCTTGGCCGGCTTGTCAAGCACTTTGGGCATGGCTTTCGGCAACGTGATGCCCAGTCCATCAGCCACTTGTTGCGCCAGCTCTACCGAGACGTTGACCAGGGAAGCAAGCATACGCTCACGAATGGCGGGAACAGTCAACTTGCTCAGCTCGAAGCGAAAGCCGCCCACGATGTGGGCTTTTTCTACTGCGGTCTGGCTGTTGTAGAACAGGGTTGCCTGCGTGTAGTGGTCGGCAAATTTCTCGGGCTTGCCGCGAACCTTGTCCTGCTCCATCGGCTGCGGAAATGACACAAATCCGGATGCTGCCCCGGCTTGGAACGGGCATCCACCGCCCAACGAGTTGGGCTCGTACGCAACCCGCCCCCGATTCAGCGCTTGTCGATGCAGCCCGTCCCGCTGGTTGTTGTGAACTGGCGCAAGTGGCGCATTGATGGGGATTTCGTGAAAGTTCGCGCCTCCCAATCGCGTGATCTGGGTGTCAATATAGGAGTGCAAGCGTCCCGCCAACAAAGGGTCGTTAGAAAAATCGATACCGGGCACGACGTGTGCAGCGCAAAAAGCAGCCTGCTCCGTCTCGGCAAAGAAGTTGTCGGGGTTGCGGTTCAGCACCATGCGCCCGACCGGTGTGACCGGCACCATTTCCTCCGGCACGAGTTTGGTCGCATCCAGCACATCAAAAGAGAAGACCTCGGCCTGTTCTTCCGTGAAAATTTGCAGGCCAAGCTCCCATTCGGGATACTCACCAGCCTCGATCGCGTCCCATAAATCGCGCCGGTGAAAATCGCTGTCGGCGCCCTGCAGCTTGGCCGCCTCATCCCACACCAGCGAATGCGTGCCCAGTGCCGGTTTCCAGTGAAATTTCACAAAATGCGACTTGCCCGCAACGTTCACCAGCCGAAACGTGTGCACGCCGAACCCCTGCATCATGCGAAGACTGCGCGGAATGGCGCGGTCTGACATGGCCCACATCAGCATGTGGGTGGACTCGGGCATCAACGACGCAAAATCCCAGAAGGTGTCGTGCGCAGACGCAGCCTGCGGCATGCCATGGTGAGGCTCGGGTTTAACGGCATGCACCAGGTCCGGGAACTTCATCGCATCCTGAATGAAGAACACCGGCATGTTGTTTCCGACCAGGTCCCAGTTGCCTTCGTCGGTATAGAACTTCACAGCAAAACCACGCACGTCACGCGCGGTATCGACAGAGCCGCGTTCACCAGCCACGGTTGAAAAGCGCACAAACACCGGTGTCACCTTGCCGGCTGCGGCAAACGGCGCGGCGCGGGTGTACTCGGGCAACGGTGCGTAGCATTCAAAAAATCCGTGCGCACCCGAGCCGCGCGCATGCACGATCCGTTCGGGGATTCGCTCGTGGTCAAAGTGGGTGATCTTTTCGCGCAGGATGAAGTCTTCCAGCAAGCCAGGGCCTCGCAGTCCGGCCCGAAGCGAATTCTGGTTGTCGGCAACGCGCACGCCCTGATTGGTCGTGAGCGACTGCCCCGACGCATCTGCCCGAGCGTGGTCCAGGGACGCGCTTGCGGGATCGATCCCGACTTTGGGCACCCCGGCACCGGTCTTCTCAGACGGGTTGGACTCACTGAGAGAACTTGCCGTGACGGCAGCGGAAGCGGCCTGCACCTGCGGACCCTCTGGCGGTACAGTGGCGTTGGAAAGACCAATTTCGGCCGCCTTGATGCGGTTGAAGGGCATCGACGAAGCCAATGCCTGAACACCGGCTGCCTGGGCTTTTTGGGCGGCGGCTGAGTTCCCGGCGGCTGATTTTGGTGAGATGGCTGCCTGCGCCGTCCTGGCAGCTTTAGGGGACGCTTTCGTGGGTCCAATCGACGCAGGAGGGGCAGATTTGGATTTGGCCATGGTGGTATTACCGATGCGCAGATATCGAAATCAATCCATCCGAATTTCGGCGTGCTCGCCGAGGCGGGTCGGCGGCTTGCCGGTTATTGCGGCCCGGGCCATGTGAAACAGTTGCACAATCTTGCTCTCGTCG